>NZ_JBHVKN010000064.1:0-24883 GCF_042798075.1 Nocardioides sp. NPDC057772 | reverse complement strand
ACAGTGTCATGCGACCGGACTGGCGACCGGGTCGGCGATCGGGTTGGCGAGCGTGCCCGCGAAGATGAGCGACTCGGCCTGGTCGGTGATGTCGACCATCTGCAGCGTGTTGCGCAGCTGCAGCCGGTTGAGGCACGAGTGGCGGAAGCGCGGGCGCAGGAAGTCGTAGCGCGCGACCGCATCGGCCAGCTCGGGGTGGTCAGCGGCGTGGTCGACGATGCACGCCCGGGCCTCGGCCCAGAACTCGGTCTCCGGCAGCACCCCTTCATCATCGAGGATCGCGGCGACGTAACGCAGCACACCGTCGAAGATGTCGGTGTGGACCGCGAGCGCCTTGACGTCGTCGGGGAAGGAGCCGCGGATGCGGGAGACCTCCTCGGGCAGCGGCAGGTCGCCCATCACCGCCACCTCCTCACCGATGTCCTTCATGAACATCCGCACCGGGACGTGGTCGCGCAGCACCATCACCAGGTTCTCGCCGTGCGGCATGAACGCCAGGTCGTACGCCAGCAGACAGTGCACCAGCGGCCGCAGATAGGCGTCGAGGTAGCTGCGCACCCACTCCCGGGCGGGCAGGCCCGAGGCACGGACCAGCTCGGCCGCGTACGAGGCACCGGCGGCGTCGCGGTGGAGCAGCGCCGCCATCGTGGCGCACCGCTCGCCCTCGGCGAGCCGCGGCACCGGGGACTCGCGCCACAGCGCGGCGATCATCTTCCGGTAGGGCGACGGGTTCGGCAGAGCGTGGAAGATGTCGCCGGTCCAGCCGATCGAGGCGAGCTCGCGCAGCACACCGAACCCGCGCTCCTTCAGCTCCGCGTCGCTCTCGACCAGGTCGGCGACCCAGTCGTTGATGACCGGGGTCGCGGCCATGTAGGCCGGCGAGAGCCCGCGCATGAAGCCCATGTTCTGGATCGACAGCGCGGTCTTGACGTAGTGGCGCTCGGGACGGCTGGTGTTGAAGTACGTCCGGATCGACTGCTGCGGGCGGTGGACGTCCTCACCCTCGCCGACCAGCACGATCCGGCGCGCCGCGACGTCGGCAGCGAACGTGACCGCCAGCTTGTGGCGCCACTGCCATGGGTGGACGGGCAGGTAGCGGAACTCGTCCGGGTCGAGGCCGAGCCCGCGCAGCTTCGCCGCGAACCGGGCCAGCGTCGCCTCGCCGAGCTCGTCCGCATAGAGACGGTCCTCGTCCACCCCGCGGCCGAGGGCCAGGTGGGACTGGTCCCGGGAGACGGCGACCCACAGCAGGCTCAGGTCGTTGCTCGTCTCCGGCGCCCAGCGGGCGTGGTCGTCGATGTCGAAGCCGATCCGGCCGTTGTTGGCGACGAAGGCCGGGTGGCCCTCGCTCATCGCGCCCTCGACGCTCTGGTGGTCGGCGTCGACCAGGTCGGCCGCCGTCAGGGTCTGGTGCTCGAGCTTCCAGCAGGCCGAGGCGATCGTGGCCGACAGCTCCTCCAGGTAGGTCGGCAGCAGCGTGTCCGGGATGCCCAGGTCGGGTGCGAACTCGGCGACGAACGCCTGCGCGTCGACGACGTCCTCCGCGTCTCGTGCCTCCCCGGTGCGTCGCACGATCGAGCCCGGGTCCACGACCCAGTGGTCGAGCATGAAGCGACGCGCGGAGAACGCGTACGTCGAGGACGGTCCCGGCAGCTCCCAGCCGCTGTCGGTCTCGACGGGGGCGATCAGCCGCTCGTGGCTGAACTCCGCGATCGCCTTGGCGACCAGGTGCCGGTGAGCGACTCGCAGGTTCTCCGGGCGCAGGTGGGCGGCGGCGTACATCTCCCGGGTGCAGACCGAGAGCATCGCGGTCTTCTCGCCGAGGCTGATCTCGCGCAGCTCGACGAAGCCCGCCTCGGTGTTCTTGCGGCGGATCGGCTCGTTGCGTACGTCGGGCTCGACCACCACGCGACGGACGCCGGGGTCGGCGAAGCAGTGCCGCATGACCGCCCGGAAGACCCGGGTCGTGTAGCCGGAGACCGGCTCGCCGGACGTGGGCGCGACCAGGACGTGCATGCCCAGGTCACCGTCGGCCAGATCAGGCAGGTGCGTGATCCCGGCGAGCTCGCTGCGGGCCGGGTCGTAGGTCTCGACCAGGAACGCCGGCACGCCGTCGACCCGGCCGAGCCAGGCGTCGTGGTGCGGGTGACCTGCGATGCGCGCGTACTCCGCGGCGACGTCCTCCAGCGTGGCGTCGAGCATCATCCAGTACGCCGAGCGTGGGTGGGTCACCCAGGAGTGGACAGTGCCGAGGTGGGCCTCGATCTCGAGTGGTTCGATCGTGATCCTCATCGGTTCTCCTCCGTCGGCTGGAGCCTGCTGGGCTGAATTCTGAACCGGTCCGGGACCCCGAACTCCTGGAAGGCGACCCGCTTCTCGACCGGGTAGGGCTCCCGGCCGAGGATGGCGGCGAGGATCACCGAGCTGCGATAGGCACCCATGCCGAGATCGGGGGCGACGAAGCCATGGGTGTGCTCCTCGCCGTTCTGCACCCAGATCTCGCGGTCGGCGGTATCGACCGAGAAGGTCGGGCTGGCGGCGTAGCGCCCCTGCTCGTCCAGGCGGATGCGGTCGCGGATCGGCTCCAGGAAGTCCGGGATGCCGGCGCGGTAGCCGGTCGCGAGCACGAGCGCCTCGGTCGACATCTCGTAGTCCTCCTCCTGCTCCACGTGGTGGAGCGCGAGGTGGTAGCCGTCGTCGGTGCGGGTCACCCCGCGCACCTCGGTGTTGGTCAGCAGCGTGGTCTCGGCCGCCTCGGTGACCGACCGGGTGTAGAGCGCCTCGTGGATCGCGTCGATCGTGTCGCCCGAGATGCCCTTGTAGAGGCTCTGCTGCGACTTCAGCAGCCGATCGCGCTTCTCGGACGGCAGCGACTGGAAGTAGGCGGAGTACTCCGGCGAGGTCAGCTCGAGGGTGAGCTTGGTGTACTCCATCGAGAAGAACCGCGGGCTGCGGGTCAGCCAGGCCAGCTGGTAGTCGTGGTCGGGTTGGGCGTTCAGCAGGTCGAGGTAGACCTCGGCGGCCGACTGGCCGCTGCCGACCACGGTGATGCTGCTCCGGGCGACGAGCTCGTCCTTGCGGGCGAGGTACTCCGCGCTGTGCAGCGCCGGCCCCTCGGCCGCCACGGCCTCGGCCGCGCAGTCCGGGACGCGAGGGGTCGTCCCGGTCCCGAGCACCAGCCGTCGGGTCCGATGCGTCTCGCCGGAGGCGGTCGTGACGACGTACGTCTCGCCGTCGTGCTCCACGGAGGTGACCTGCTGCCCGAACTGGACCGAGCCGAGCTGCGAAGCGACCCACTGACAGTACTGGTTGTACTCACGCCGGTGAGGCAGGAAGTTCTCGCGGATGTAGAACGGGTAGATCCGGCCGGTCTGCTTGAGGAAGTTGAGGAAGCTGAACCGCGAGGTCGGGTCGGCCATCGTCACCAGGTCGGCGAGGAACGGCACCTGCAAGGTCGCCTCGTCCAGCATCATTCCGGGGTGCCAGTCGAACCGGTCGCGGCCCTCGAGGAAGAGACAGTCGAGCTCACTGATCGGGTCGGCGAGGGCAGCCAGGCCGAGGTTGAACGGGCCGAGCCCGATGCCGATCAGGTCGTGGACGTGAGCGGATGTGTGGGGAACGTTCATCGGACGACCTCCGGGACGGGACGATCCAAGGACAGTCCGAGCGCACGAACCTGCTCGATGATGTCGAGGATGTCCGAGACGGTGGCCTTGGGGTTGAGCAGGGTGAGCTTGAGGAACTGACGGCCGCCGACCTTGGTCGCGGCGACGACACCGCGTCCACCGCTCCACATCTCCGCGCGGATGCGGCGGTTGAGGTCGCCCAAGGCGTCCTCGTCCAGGTGCGGATCGACGTAGCGGAAGACGACGGTGGAGAGCTGTGAGGGCGTGACGACCTCGATGTCGGGCTGGACGCTGAGGATGTCGTAGACCTCGCGGGCCAGGTCGATCACGGTCTCCAGGTAGGCACCGATCTGGTCGGCACCCATCGTGCGCAGGGTCAGCCACAGCTTGAGCGCGTCGAAGCGGCGGGTGGTCTGCAGAGACTTGTCGACCTGGTTGGGGTTCTCCGACTCGCGCGGGTTGAGGTAGTCGGCGTACCAGGAGGCGTGCTGCAGGGTCGCCAGGTCGCGGACCAGGAGCGCGCTGGAGGAGACCGGCTGGAACCAGGTCTTGTGGTAGTCGATCGTGACCGAGTCGGACCGCTCGATGCCGTCGAGCAGGTGACGGTACTTCGGCGAGGCGAGCAGTCCACCGCCGTACGCCGCGTCGACGTGGAACCAGACGTTGAAGTCCTGGCAGGCGTCGGCGATGGCGTGGAGCGGGTCGATCACCCCGAAGTCGGTGGTGCCCGCGGTGGCGACGACCGCCGCCGGGACGAGGCCATCGACGACGCACTCGTCGAGCGCCGCGCGCAGGGCGACCACGTCCATCCGGTGCTCGGCGTCGGTCGGGATCGCGATCGCGGCAGCGTCGCCCATGCCCAGCAGGCGGGCGGACTTGGCGATGGAGAAGTGGCTGTCCGCGGAGGTCAGGAAGCGCAGCCGGTCCAGAGGTACGCCGCGGCGCTCCGCCTCGCCGCGGGCCAGGAGCAGCGCCTGCAGGTTGGACTGGCTGCCGCCGCTGGTGAAGATGCCGTCGCGGGTCGCCTCCGGGTAACCGGCGCGGGCGGCGGTCCAGTCGATGAGACGGCGTTCCATGAACGTGCCACCGACGGACTGGTCGAAGGTGTCCATCGAGGTGTTGACGGCCGCGATCAGCAGCTCCCCGACGAGGGATGGGATGACGACCGGGCAGTTGAGGTGAGCGGCATAGGACGGCTCGTGGAACCAGACCGCGTCCTTGAGCCACAGCCGGCTGACCTCGGCCAGCGCGGCAGCGCTGTCGACGAGCGGGTTGTCCAGGTCGACCTCCGCGACCGGTTCGGCGGCCGCCTCGGGCGAGATTCCGGTGGTGGGTCCTTCGAGCGTGGCGAGCTGGTCGACGAGCAGTCTGATTGCTTCGGTGATCCCGCTGGTGTACTCACGAGCATTGTCGGGGTGGAACAGATGCTCCAAGTGCGGTGCGCTCACTGGTCTCCTTCGACACGGGGGTGATTAGGTTAGGCGAACCTAAGTGAGGCTACCCTAATCGCATCCCCGCCAGACAGGTGGGCCAGAGAGAGGACGATCACACCCGTGCCGAACTCCCCCAGCCAGGCCGCTCGCGTGCTCGTGGGCTTCGCCTTCGCCTCGCTCGGCAACGGCCTCACCCTGCCGTTCCTGTACGTCTACATGGCCCAGGTCCAGGATCTCGGGTCATCGACGGCCGGCTGGATGTTCGCCTGGATGGGCGTGGTCGGCCTGCTCGCCGCCCCCGGGGTCGGAGCGCTCCTCGACCGCTTCGGTCCTCGACCCGTCCTGATCGGCGCACTGGTCCTGGAGTCGATCTCCATCGGGTCGCTCGGCTTCGTCGACGGCACCGTGCCCACGATGGCGGTGCTCGCCGGCGTGGTCGTCGGCGCCTCCCCGCTGTGGCCGGGCACGACGACCATGCTGGCCGCGATGGTCCCCGCCGCCGACCGCGAGCGCGCCTACGGCTTCGCCTTCCTCGGGCTGAACGCGGGCATCGGCCTGGGCGGCCTGGTCAGCGCGTTCCTCGTCGACGTCGAGCGCCCGGAGACCTTCCAGACGCTCTACCTGTGCGACGCCGTCGCCTACCTCGCGTACGCCGCGGTGCTGGCGCTCCTGGTCCGCTCCCCCGCCCGGCCCGCCCGGGACGACGCGGACGACGCCACCGCCGGCTCCTGGGGCGAGGTGCTGCGGGACCGGCGGGCGGTGGCCCTGGTCGGCTGCGGCGTGCTCGCGGTGACCTTCGGCTACGGGCAGCTCGAGGCCGGCGCCACCGCCTACGCCGTGGACGTGGCCGGCGTGCCGGCCTCCGCCCTCGGCTGGGCCTTCGCCGCGAACGCCGCCGTGATCGTCTGCGGGCAGTTCGTCCTGCTGCGGCTCACCTCCGGGTGGCGGCGTACGACCGCCCTGGCATGTGCCGTGCTGACCTGGTCGCTCGCCTGGAGCGTGCTCGCTGCGGCGGACCTGCTGCCCGTCGCGGGTGCGGTGGCAGCGGTCGTGATCGGGCTGGCGATCTTCGGCCTCGGCGAGACGCTGTGGGCGCCGATCGTGACCGGGCTGGCGAACACCATCGCCCCCGACCACCTGCGCGGCCGCTACAACGCCTCCCTCGGGCTCACCCTGACCCTCGGCCAGATCCTCGGGCCGGCACTGGCCGGCTCCCTCATCGGCAGCGGCCTCGGCCACCTGTGGGCGTTCGTCGTGATCGGCGGCACCCTCACCGCGGGCCTGGTGCTGACCCGCCTCCGCTTCCTGCTCACCGCGGCCGAGGACCGCGCCCAGGAGCCCGAGGCGGTCCCCGAACCGGTCGGGGCGGGTCAGCTCGAGTAGGGCACGGCCTTCGTGGCGTCGGTGTGCCAGTTGGTACCGATCGGCTGATCGACCTCGGCGGTGCTCGGCAGCTTCAGGGACACCGGATCCATGTCGCCCTCGCCCGCGGAGACGATGATCTCCTCGAACTGCACCCCGCCCTCCTGGGGTCCACTGTGCGGGTTCACCCCGGCGTAGGCCTTGATCGAGCCGGTCATCGTGATCGGCTCGCCCTCGGCCTGTTCGCTCGGCATCACGTCGCCGGCGACGTCCGAGCCGAAGCCCGCCTCGATCGTCCGGCCCGCGAGGGTGCAGGTCACGCCGGGCTTGGCCGTCGCCGTCACCAGGTAGTAACCGCCCGCTTGGGATTGCTCGGAGACGGTGAAGTTCAGGTCGCCGGTGGCGCAGGCGCCGCTGGAGTCCTCGGTCGGCTCGGTGCTGGGCTCGGTGCTGGGCTCGGGGCTGGGCTCGGTGGTCACCTCCGCGGACGGGCTGGGGCTGGTCTGCGCCCCCGCGCCATCGGCGGTCTCGGAGGAGCATCCCGTGGCCGCGAGGGCGAGGAGCGAGCTGGCGAGGACGAGCGGCGCGACAGTGCGCCGGATACGGAGAGGCACCTGCTGAATCTATACAGACCCGGCAGCTTCCTTTACGTATCCCAGCCGCCCGCGCGTGGCGAGGACGATGACGGCCGCCACGATCCCGGCCGCGAGCAGCACCGCGAGCTGGAACCGGTCGGCGTCGACGTCCGGGAAGAGCTCGCTAGAGGCGACCGAGGCGTAGTTGTTGACGCTGGTGTGCAGCAGCATCGCCAGCGGCAGGCTCTGCCCGGTGCGGTTGAAGACCCAGGTCATGACGATGCCGAAGGTGAAGCAGAAGGCCGTGAAGACGAGCGGGGCGTACCAGCTCACGTCGGGCCAGCCGGCCCAGTCGGTCAGGAACAGCGGCATGTGCCACAGCGCCCAGATCGGCCCGAGCACGAAGGCGGACCCGAGCGGCCCGACCTTCCGCTGCAGCCGGGGCAGGGCGAAGTCGCGCCAGCCTGGCTCCTCGGCGAGACCGGTGGTGATCATCTGCAGCAGGAGCCCCGGAACGTACGCCACCAGCACGATCAGCCACGTCTGCGACGGCTCCGCCATCTGCCCACCGACGGCCTGGGTCGCGACGATGATCGCGGCCGGCACACCGATCAGGATGCCGGCGTACCAGCGCCAGCTCGCCCGCCACCGCCACATCCCGCGAACCCAGGCGCGCAGCCCGGCCCGGCCGCCGGCGATCGCGGTGACCAGCGCGGCGCTGCCGATCGGGCCGAGGTAGGCGCCCGGGAGCATCCCGAGGAGCTGGCCGCCGATCGCGCCGCCCGGGAAGGTGAGGTCCCAGAGGCCGAGCCCGCTGTTGGACAAGATGTAGGGGGTCCAGGCCAGCCAGCTCGCGGCAAGGGCGAGGACGAAGAAGGTGGAGAGCTGGTGGCGGCGTACGAATGCTCGTAGGCCTTGGTCCGGCTGGATCACAGGCGTCGTCGTGGTCATGGTCGTTCCCTTTCGAGTTGGGTCGATTCCGTGACCCGAACCTAGGAATCGGAGCGCCCCTGTCGCGCCGGGCAAAAGGGCGAACCGTCGTACTTGCATCGAAAGATGCTGGTGACCAGGACCGGTTGCGTAAAGGATGATCGCGTGAACGATGTGACGACACGGATGGTGCCGCGACTGCTCCCACCCGCGGTGGTCTGGCTGCTCACCATGGTGCTGCTGGTGGTCGCACCCGGCTTCGACTCCGCCGACCCGTCGGTCGCGGGCTCCCCGGCTCTCGGCAGCGCCGGTTGGTGGGTCGCGCTCGCGATGCTCACCGGCCAGGCGGCGGTGCTCCTCGCGCGGCGTTCGCGGCCGTTGGCGGTGCTGCTGGTCGTGGCCGCGGGCGCGGTCGCCCTGGCGGCGAGCGGAGCGGGGGACGCCACCAGCCTCTCCTCGGCCGCCGTGGTGGTCGCGGTGTGGTCGGCGGTGACCTCGGCCCCGCTCCCCCGCCGGATCCGTGCCCTCGCCGGAGCGTTGACCGGTGCCGCGCTGCTGGTCGCGTCCGGCACGGCCCTGAGCCAGGTGACCATCGGCCTCGCTCCCGGCACCGCGGTCGTCGCCGGCCTCGTCCAGGGCGTGGGCGTGGTCGTTCTGCCGGCGCTGCTCGCCGCCACCGTCCGCGCGCGGCGCGATGCCCGGGAGGCCCGGACCGACCTCGCCCTCGCCGTCGACCGCGAGCAGTCCGCCCAGCTCGCCGCGGCGATCGCGGAGGAGCGTACGGCGATGGCGCGCGAGCTCCACGACATCGCCGCCCACCACCTGACCGGGATCGCGGTGATGACCGGCGCGGTCGAGCGGCAGATCGACACCGACCCGGCGGGTGCGAAGGAGTCCGTACGCCAGGTGCGCACCCAGAGCACCGCGATGCTGCGCGAGCTGCGCGGGCTGGTCACGCTCCTGCGGAGTCCCGGGCAGGCCGAGGCAGCCAGCGGGCAGGAACGGCTCTCCCATCTCGCCGACCTCGTCTCCGCGGCACGCCGTTCGGGGCTCGAGGTCTCGCTCTCGACGCTGGGCTCCGGCTCCGTCGAGGCGGTCGGACCGCTCGCCCAGCTCTCCGCCTATCGCACCGTGCAGGAGTGTCTCGCCAATGCGGCGCGGCACGCGCCGGGAGCACGGTGCGAGGTGGTGCTCGACTCCCGGGAACCGGACGTCGTGGTGGTGACGGTGCGCAACGAGCCGCCGCCCGGTTTGGTGCCGTCAGGATCCCCGAATCGGCGTGGCCTCGGCCTCGTCGGGATGCAGGAGCGCGCCGACCTGACCGGCTCGACGCTCGAGGCCGGTCCCACCGCCGAGGGCGGCTGGCAGACCCAGCTCCGGATTCCCGCATGATCCGGGTCGTGATCGCCGACGACCAGCCGCTGGTCCGTGCCGGGCTGCGTACTCTGCTCGAGACCGAGCCCGACATCGAGGTCGTCGCGGTGGTCGAGGACGGCGCGAAAGCCGTCGAGCAGGCGCTCGCGCTGCGCCCCGACGTCGTCTGCATGGACATCCGGATGCCGGGCCGCGACGGCATCAGCGCGACCCGCGAGCTCTGCGGCCCCGACGTCGCCGACCCGATCCCGGTGCTGGTCCTGACCACGTTCGACATCGACGACTACGTCTTCGGCGCCCTCGAGGCCGGTGCCTCCGGCTTCCTGCTCAAGGACGCCGACCCCGACGCCATCGTCGCCGCCGTCCGCTCCGTCGCCGCCGGCCACGGCACCCTCGACACCTCGCTCACCCGACGGGTCCTGCGCGAGGTCGTCACCCGCCGGCGTACGCAGCCCGTGACCGCCGCCCGCGGCAGCGAGCTCCTCACCACCCGAGAGCTCGACATCCTCCTGCATCTCGCCGAGGGAATGTCGAACGAGGAGATCGCCCAGGCTCTCGTCCTCGAGGTCTCCACGGTCAAGTCCCACCTCGCCCGGATGATGCCCAAGCTCGGCGTCAAGTCCCGGCTGCAGGCCGCCGTCTGGGCCTACCAGTCGGGGCTCATCGGATGGCGGTAGGCGCTTCTTCCTGGGGCTCAGGAGTCAGCCGGGGCCGGCTTGACCGCGAGCACCGGGCAGGTGGCGTCGAGCAGGATCCGCTGCGCGGTGCTGCCGAAGACCAGCTTGCCGACCGGCGTACGGGTCCGCAGGCCGAGGACGATCAGGCGGGCGTCGAGGCGCTGAGAGACCTGGATGACGGTGTCGCTGGGGTCTCCCAGGTCGCCGCGTTCGACCTCGACCCGGCCGGCGAGGTCCGGCCAGCTGGCCTCGAGCTCGCCCACGTCCGGGACTCGCTCCCCGCGTACGGCCGGGACGATGACCACCGTCTCGCCCTCGCGGGACTCGGTGGCCGCAGCCGTGACGGCGGCATGTCCGGGTGGGGTGTCGGCGTAGGCGACGACGATGGTCATCGGCGTTCCTTTCGGTGATGCGTGGACGGGTGGGAGGTCGGCGCGGTCACTGCAGCAGACCCATCGGCAGATCGACCGGCAGCAGGGAAGGCAGCGCCAGGAGCACGGCACCCAGGACGAGGGTGTAGATGATCGCCGTGCGCGGGCGGGTGCGGGCTGCGTACAGGAGGAACAACGGTGTGAACACCAGGGTCGCCGCGAGGTAGCCGCCGACCATGACGAGGACCAGGAACACCGCCATCGCCGCGAAGGTGCGGGCCCCGACCATCAGATCGTGGCGGCGGGCCAGGGCCCGGGCATCGAGCCTCGGTTCGACCCGTGTGGCCAGCATGGTCGCCCCGGAGGAGCCGGCCGGCGCGTCGACGACACCATCACCGCCTCGCGCGACACCCCTTCTCCTGGCCCGGATCTCCTGCCAGGTCAGGACGCCTGCGGCGACCAGGCCGCCCAGTGCGACGAGCCGAGGCATCAGCTGTGCTTCGTCGGAGAAGGACCCGCTCACCCACAGTGCCCCGGCGAAGAGCAGCACGGCGACCACGGCGACACCGAGGGACCAGGGCGTACGCGCCAGCGAACCCTCCAGCTCGTCCGCGTCCTCGTCGGCGCTGGCGTGCTCGTCCCGGTGACCGTCGTCGACGGATCCCGAGGCCCGGCGAAGCCGCTTGACCAGCGACCACAGCACCGGCACGACCAGCAGCGCAGCGAACGCGAGCACACCGGGTCGTGCGACCCAGGAGGCACCGTCGTACAGGCTCGCGGTCAGGTAGTAGTAGCGCTCCATCGGGATGGCCAGCACGAAGCCGATCAGGAACGGGGCCCGCGGCATCCCGGTCGCCTTGAGGAAGAAGCCGGCCACACCGAGCGCGACCATGACCCACAGGTCGCCGAGCTGGCCACCCTCCTGGAAGGCGCCCAGGAGCATCACCACGAGGAGACCGGGGCCGAGCACTGCGAACGGAACCTTGGTCAGCTTCGCCAGCGACCCGGTGGCCAGGAAGCAGAGGAAGGCTCCGGCGACCGAGGCGATCGCGAACGCCCACACGATCAGGTACATCAGGTCGAGATGGTCGGTGACGATCGCCGGCCCAGGCTGGATGCCGTACGTCAGCAGCATCCCGAGCAGCATCGCCGACGGCACACCTCCGGGGATGCCGAAGAGGAAGGTCGGGATCAGGTCGCCGGCCTCGACGGAGTTGTTGGCGCTCTCGGGACCGACGATGCCGCGAGGGTCGCCCTTGCCGAACTTGCGCTTGTCCTTGGCGGTGGCGACGGCCTGCCCGTAGGCGAGCCAGGTGCCGGCGGTGGCGCCGACGCCGGGGAGGACGCCGGCCCAGATGCCGATCAGGGCGCCCCGGATGACGTGGGTCCAGTGGGTGATCCACTCGCGGATGCCGGATCCCCAGCCGCCGGAGAGCTCCACGGGCTTCTCGGTCACCCGTCGCTGACCGACGCGGCTGGCGATCTCGGCGAGCCCGAACACACCCAGCGCGACGGCGACCAGGGAGATGCCGTCGCTGAGGAACAGCGACCCGAAGGAGAACCGCTCCTCGGCCGTCGTGGGCGAGGTGCCGACGAGTCCGAGCAGGAGGCCGAGCAGACCGGCGGTCAGCCCCTTGACGACGTTCCCGCGCGAGAGCACCGCGGCGAGCGACACGCCGAGGATGGTCAGCATGAATAGCTCCGGGCTGCCGAAGGACAGCACCAGGGGCCGAGCCAGCGGGATGGCGAGGGTGAGCCCGACCGCTCCGATCAGGCCGCCGGCCATCGAGGAGAGGAAGGCGAGGGAGAGCGCCCGTTTGGCCTGTCCCTGTCTCGCCATGGAGTAGCCGTCGAGCATCGTCACGCTGGCCGAGGCCGATCCGGGTGCACCGAGCAGCACGGCGGCGACGGTGTCCGAGGTGTGTACCACGGCCAGTGCGCCGATGAGCATCGCGAGAGCGGGTTCGGGGTCCATGCCGAACGTGATCGGGAGCAGGATCGCCACCGCGCCGGTGCCGCCGAGGCCCGGGATCAGCCCGATGACCAGACCGGCGACGACGCCGACGGCGAGCATGATGAGGAGTGAGGGGTCGGCCAGGGAGGCGAGGGCCGAGAAGGCTGCGTCAGTCATGTGTCTGCCCTCAGTCGATCGTGATGTCGTAGTCGGTCTCGAGCAGCTCGAGGACGTCCTCGCGGACGCTCTCGTCCACCCGGTACGCCTCGCCGATCCGGTCGGCGAGGTCGGGTGAGGCGTCGAGCGGGTAGCCGCCGAGCACCTCAGCCGCGGACTTCTGGAACGCAGGGTCCGCGCCCATCTCGTCGGCCGTCGAGCGCAGCAGCTCGACCGCCTCGTCCGGTGTGTCCTCGGGCGCCCAGAGCGCCTTCTGGTACGTGTAGGTCAGCGCCAGGATGGCGCGGTAGGTCTCCAGCGCCTCGGCGTCGGGCTGCTCGCCGTGGAGCTTCTCGTACACCTCGACGACGGTCGGCAGATCCGGGAAGTTGGGATCGCGCACGATCTCGCCGTCCTCGTCCACCTGCCCGAGCGAGAAGAGCGGCACCGCGGTGCCATCTTTCACCAGCGGCTCGACCGCAGGCTCGTACGAGGAGGTCGTCTGGTAGTCGATGTCGACCTCGCCACGCTGCAGCGCGAGGTTCACCGGGCCGCGGCCCTCGAAGCCGAAGGTCGCATCGATGTCGGCGGAGAGGAGGTCGAAGGCCAGCATCGTGGTGAGGTCGAGGCTGGTCGCCGCGATGCCGCCGAAGATGAGCGGTTTGTCGCGGTTCACGAGATCCTCGACACCGCGTACGCCGGCACCGGTCCGGGCGTAGACGACCGCCCCCGTGCCGTTGGCCAGGATCGGCCGGAGCTTGTTGAAGTCGTAGCGCACCGACGGCATGTCGAGGAGGTAGGGCACCACCGTGGAGGCGGTGCTGACCAAGACCTCGGTCCCGTCGGTCTTCGCCGAGGTCATGAAGTGGTTGGTGCCGAGGATGCCCTCGCCGCCGTCGTCGTTGACCGGAGCCAGGCCCGGGGAGCCCGGCACCGCCTCGGTCAGCTCGGCGCCGACGAACCGCGCCCAGGTGTCGGTGCCGCCGCCCTCGGCCAGCGGGATCATCATCTCGACGGTCTCACCGGAGTAGTCGCCGTCGGCCGTGGAGGCGGCGGGGTTCAGGACGTCGCCGCCCAGGACGGAGACGCCGACCGCCAGCGCGGTGAAGCCTGCGAGGACGGCGCCGGCGAGCCGTGGAGTCGGCGCGGGGCGTTCCGGCGGGTCCTGGGTGGGGCCGGCATCCTCGTCTGCGGTCGTGGCCACGTCCTCTTCTTCGACGTGCTGGGTCATGAGTTCCTCCAGGTGAAGCGAGCCTCACACGGGCATCCCGTGTCAAGGGGTCAGATGGTTAAGCCGATGCGGACGGCAGCAAGGGCGGGTCCGGCAGGACCACGGAGCCGTGGGCGAGACGGCGGTAGGTGCGTACGACGCCCACGACGGGAACGCCGTCGTGCTCCTCGGCGAAGGTGCTGACGCGGCCCGCGGGCGTGCCGAGCCGCAGGCCGGTGGCCGGTCGGCCCTCGGGGACGAGGTCGTGCACTACCGTTCCGGGGGCGTCGGCGGCCAGCGTCAGGGCGACCGAGCCGGTGACCGGGACCGCCGGGTGGAAGCGCCCCATCGACAGCATGCGTACGGTCAGGTCGGTCCGCTCCGCGCTCGCCGGGTCAGGTGCGGCGACCAGCGCGAGCTTGGGCACGGCCCGCGCGACCGCCTCCGGGGTCGGGGCGAGCCCCATCAGGACGCCTGCCTCGCGGCGTACGGCATCGAGGCGTGCCAGGAGACCCGGCACGGCGTCGAGGTCGGCGATGTCCTCGTCACCGCGCACACCGAAGTCGGCGGCCTGGGTCGCGACGACGGGAGCGCCGGCGTCGACGAGGGTGACGACCACGCCGCCCACCGCCTCGGACAGGGTGTCGCGCTGATGTCCCGTGGGGAAGAGGTGTCCGGTGCTCCGGCCGGCCGGGTCGACGAACCCCATCCTCACCGGTGCGCCGAGGAAGGGGACGCCGGGAATGGCCTCGGAGGCCCCTTCGTCGAGCATGCCGCCGGGGGTGGGGACGCGCTGCACGATGAGCTGGTCGGTGTTGGTGTTGAGGACCCGGACCGCCGTCTCGGACGCCCCGGGCCGCACCCACCCCTCCCTGATCGCGAACGACGCGACCACCGCGGAGCAATTGCCGCAATTGCTCCCCCAGTCGACCTTGGCCTCCTCGATGCCGACCTGGGCGAACGTGTACTCCACGTCCACGCCGGACGTCTCCGAGGGAGCCAGGATGACCGCCTTGCTCGTGGTGGACGTGCCCCCACCGACCCCGTCGACCTGACGGTGGTCGGGGCTGCCGTAGATCCGCAGCAGCACCTCGTCGACGGACAGATCCGGGACCTGCAGGTCGTCGCGACGGAAGACCCAGCACTTGCTGGTGCCACCCCGCATCCATGTCGCGGCGATCTCGCGCATGTTGCCTCCTGAGCCGAGTCGTCCGGACTCTCCGGACCTCCACAGACTGGAGCCGGGTGACTTGTAGCACAATCACGAATCTGAACATGATCATGTAGCAAAACTGCATGCTCAGAAGACGCCGCCTCGACGTCCCTGCGTCCGGCCGAGTGTCGTCGCGGCTGAAGCAGCACTGCACGTGTCTACATGGTCATGTAGAAGAGCTTCATGCAGACTGGGGCCGTGCTCGACATCAAACGGCTCCAGATTTTGTTGGCGATCGTGGAGGAGGGATCCGTGACCAGCGCGGCCACCGCGCTGGGCTACACACCGTCCGCGATCTCGCAGCAGCTCCTGAGGCTCGAACGCGAGGCCGGGCAGCCGCTCCTCGACCGCCATGCCCGGGGAATGACCCCGACCGACGCGGGCCTGGTGCTCGCCACCCACGCCCGCAAGGTCCTGCGCCAGCTCGCGGCCGCCGAGTCGGACCTCGCCGACATCGCCGGGGTACGTCGCGGCAGCGTGACCCTGGGCACCTTCCCCACCATCGGCAGCTCGTTCCTACCGCTCGCGGTCCGGCGCTACAAGGAGCTCTACCCCAACATCGCACTGACCATCCACAGCGGCCGCGAGGACGACCTCGTACGCATGCTGGAGGAGGGCAAGGTCGCCATGTCGCTGCTCTGGGACTACGCCTGGGAGCGGGTCGACAACGACGAGCTGGTGCTGACCGAGCTCTTCACCGACCCCACCGTGCTGCTCGTCGGGGCCACCCACCGCCTGGCCCGGCGGCGTACGGTGCGGATGGCCGACCTCGCCGAGGAGCCCTGGATCATCCGCGCGGGCGGTCATCCAGTCGTCGAGGTGCTGCAGCGCAGCGCCGTGGCGGCGGGCTTCAACCCGACCATCGCGTTCCAGGCCAACGACTACCAGGAGGCCCAGGCCATGGTCAGCGTCGGCCTCGGGATCGCGCTCGCCCCCAGGACGGCAACCGTCAACCAGCATCCCGACGTGCGCGTCATCTCCCTGGGCGACACCGCTCCCCCGCGGCGCATCCTCGTCGCCCACCGCACGGGCCGGGTCCGCAGCGCCGCCGAGCTCGCCCTGCACGACGTGCTCGTAGAGACCGCCTCGACCTACTCCTGAAGCAGCGCCGGATCAGCCCGTCAGCGGGCGAAGGCCGATCTCGGTCAGCCGACGGCCCCGGCGACGGAGCAGGTCCTGGAAGGCGGCCGCGAGCGTCGAGGGCCGGCGGTCGAGCCAGCAGGCACCGATGTGGCGCACTGCCTCCGGGTTGGTCAACGGCACCTCGACACAGCCGGTGGCACCGTGGGGATCACGGGGCGCCAGGCTGACCCCGAGGCCGGCGGAGACCAGCCCTCGGAGGGTGGCGAGGTCGTCGCCCTCGAAACCGATGGTCGGTGTGACGCCGCTGGCCTGGGCGAGCTCCTCGAGCAGCGTACGCATCCCATAACCGCGCTTCATGCAGATGAACGTCTCCTCGGCAGCCTCCTCGAAGCTCACCCGGGCACGTGTCGACAGCCGGTGGCCGCTCGGTACGACGAGGACGAGGGGCTCGGTGTGCAGCCGCCACTGGCGCATGCCGGAGCCGTCCTCGAGCGGCGAGATCAGGGCGACCTCGGCGGTGCCGTCGGCGACGGCCGCCAGGCACCGCGGACGCGAGGTCTGGATCAGGTCGACGGACGCGCCCGGATGCTCCTGGAGGAACGCCTTGACCAGCGCCGGCACGACCCGTTCGCCGAGCGTGCTCTGGAAGGCGAGGGCGATCCGGCCGCGGGCGCCTGACTCCTGGGCCTGCACCGCCTCGATGCCGGCCGTGGCGGCCGCGACGGCGGCCGCGGCATGGGGTGCGAGCGCCTCTCCGGCGCGGGTCAGCCGCAGGCCTCGACCGTGCCGCTCGACCACGTCCACGCCGAGCTCTCTGCCGAGCCGGGCGAGCATGCGGCTCACCGTGGGCTGGGGCATCTGCAGCAGATCGGCCGCGGCGAGGGTCTGGCCCGTCTCGGCGAGCGCAGCGAGGGCGGGAAGCATCGGCAGTACGTTTCGGGCAGTGACGTCCACGGCGCCATCTTATGCATTCGAGCATTCTTCATCGGTCAGACATGCATTGGACGCATGGTCTCGACCTTCCTAGCGTGACGTTGGTGAGGGAACAGGCCGATCCGGGATACCGACGTGTGCTGATCGCCCTCGTCGCGATCGGGATGACGACGTTCGTGCAGCTCTACTACCCCCAGGCGCTGATCCCGGCGCTCAGCCGCGACTTCGCGGTCGACGCCTCGCACGCCGCGCTGACCGTCTCCGGAGCGACGATCGGGCTCGCCGTCGCCGCGCTCGGCTGGTCGTGGATCGCCGATCGGATCGGCCGAGCCAGGGCGATGACGATCGCCATCGTGACCGCCGCGACCATCGGGCTGGTGCTCCCATTCGTGACCTCGTTCTCCGTGCTCGTGCTCCTCCGGGTCGGGCAGGGCATCGCCTTGGGCGGCACCCCGGCGCTCGCCATGGCCTACCTGGACGACCGGGTGAGCCGACACCGCGCCCTTGCTGCGGGGGCGACGTACATCTCCGGAACGGTGCTCGGGGGCGTGACCGGCCGTCTCATCGCGGCGCCGGTCGCCGACGTGAGCGACTGGCGCGTAGCCGCCCTGGTGGCCGGCGGCGTCAGCGCACTCGGCGCTGCCGTCGCCGTCGCCGCCCTGCCACGCGATCGCCCCGGTGCGGCGACCGCGTCACTGCCGACCGGCGTATGGACCGGGATGGTCGCCAACCTGTCCGACCCTCGCCAGCTGGCGCTCTACGCGCAGGGCTTCCTGCTGATGGGCGCTCAGGTCGCGGTCTTCAACTACCTCGGCTACCGGCTCGAGCTGGAGCCGTTCGATCTCCCGCCGTCGCTGACCGCGGTGATCTTCCTCGCCGGGCTCTCCGGCGCGGTATCGGCACGGCTGGCAGCCACGCTCGCCGCGCGCTTCGGTCGCAGACGCGTACTCCTGGCCTCGTCGCTGACCATGGCCGCCGGCGCCGCACTGACGATCCCCGACCGGCTGACCTCGGTCCTGATCGGGCTGTTGCTGTTCGCGACGGCCTACTTCGCCGCGCACTCGATCGCATCGGGCTGGGTGGGCCCGATGGCGACCAGCGGCGTCGCCCAGGCCACCTCGCTCTACACGCTGTTCTACTACGCCGGCTCCAGCCTCTTCGGCTGGCTCGGCGGCCTCGCCTTCGCTGGCGGCTGGACCGGCACCGCAACCATGGTCATCGGGATCGTCCTGATCGCTTCTGCCGCGGCCCGCACCCTCTTGCCCTGCTCCTCCAGCGAAGTCAGTGCGCAGACACCACCGAGGACGTACGCAGCTCCGCGCTGACCAGCGAGACGATTGTCGCCGTATCGTGAACCAGCACGGTCGGCCTGTCATCCGCTCCAGGCCACCACCGTCGGAACACGAACCCGAGGAGAAGCCGATGACCAGGACCTATCGCGTCAACAGCGGCACCCGCCTGGTCAACCGCGCGTTCGCGGCGATGACCAGGCTGGGGCTGGGAAAGTCGTACCGGCACATCCTCACCGTCCCAGGCCGCCGGACGGGCACACCCCACTCCACGCCCGTCGATGTCATGGCCCGGGATGGGGAGCGCTGGCTGGTCGCCGCCTACGGCGTCACCAACTGGGTGCACAACGCCCGCGCCGCCGGCCGGGTCACACTCAGCCGGGGCGGTCGCTCAGAAACGGTGCACGTCACCGAGCTGGACCCGTCGGCCAGCGTTCCCGTGCTGCGCCAGTACCTGCGCGAGGTGCCGGTAACCAGGCCCTACTTCGCCGTGACCGCGGACTCCCCCGACGAGGACATCGCAGCCGACGCACACCGGCATCCCGTCTTCCTGCTCAGCGCCGCCGACGTCGCCGCGGTGGACTGATCTTGTGGTGGACGCAAAGGGACTCGAACCCCTGACATCCTCCTTGTAAGGGAGGCGCTCTACCAACTGAGCTATGCGTCCGAAGCGCCCCAAGAGTACGCGATCAGGGGCGGGCCCGGCGAACCGGGCCGACGTACCAACCCTGAAATGGAAGTTGAGCCGCTGACGTCTCGGGTCATCAGCGGCTCAACACCTATAGATTAGATCCCGCCCCAGGCATAGGAAAAGCGATGTAACCAGCCTGTTAACGGACCTTGGATGCCTCGTAAACTACCTGCTCAGACGGCCGCATGGAGCTGCCGGAGGTGCTCCTCGAGGTCACGGCCGTCGGCGTTGGCGTTGTGCACCGACCAGCGCACCAAGCCCGACTTGTCGATGATGTAGGAGGACCGGAGTGGGGCGCCGGTGCGCTCGTTGAAGACGTCGTAGGCCTTGGCGACGTCGCCGTGCGGCCAGAAGTCGGAGAGCACCGGGAAGTTGAGCCGGTCGGTGTCGGCGAACTGCCGGATCGCGTAGACCGGATCGCACGAGATCGCCAGGACCTCGGTGTCGAAGGTGACGAACTCGTCGAGCCGGTCGCGCAGCCCGCTCATCTCTCCGGTGCACACACCGGAGAATGCGAACGGGAAGAAGAAGATCGCCACGGCCTTCTTGCCGTGGAAGTCCGAGAGCGTGACGTCGGCGCCGAACTGGTCGCGGAGCGTGAAGTCCGGAGCCGGTCCGCCGATCTGAAGTCCACTCACTGCCCTGCCGCCCTCTCGCCGTTCGATCCTGCTGCCTCGATGTTCCAGGTGGCCAGCTCGCGCCGGAGCACCTTGCCCGTCGCGTTGCGTGGCAGAGCGTCGGTCACGACGATCTCCCGCGGCACCTTGAAGCGAGCAAGATTCTCCTTGACCCAGTCCTTGAGGACCGCATCGACGCCGTCCTCGGTGCCGGGCACCACCACGACGAACCCGCGCAGGCGCTTGCCGAAGTCGGCGTCGTCCACCCCGACGCAGGCCGCGTCGGTCACGAGCGGGTGGCGCATCAGGCAGTCCTCGACCTCCTGAGGGAAGACGTTCTCACCGCCGGAGACGATCATGTCGTCGTCGCGACCCTCGACGTAGAGCCGCCCGTCGGGCCCGAACCGCCCGACGTCGCCGGTGGCCATCAGACCGTCGACGACCTCTTTGCCGCCGCCGCTGGTGTAGCCCTCGAACAGCAGCCCGTTGCCGACGAAGATCCGGCCCGCCTCACCGTCGGGCACCGGCACACCGTCGCCGTCCAGGATCCGCATCCGGGTCCCCCACGGCACCTTGCCGGCCGAGGTGGGCGCCTCGCGCAGGTCGACGGGGTCGGCGATCGAGGCGTAGGAGACCTCGGTCGAGCCGTAGACGTTGTAGAGGCTGTCGCCGAACCGGTCCATCCACTCCAGCGCCAGATCACCGGGCAGCGCGGACCCCGAGGACGCCACGGCCTTGAGCCGGGAGCCGATCCCCTCCAGGTCGTACGCAGCCAGGGTCTCCTCCGGCAGCGACAGGATCCGCTGCATCATGACCGGGATCACCACGAACGAGTCAGCCTCGGTCTCGGCCAGGGTCGCCAGCGCGTCCTCCGGGTCGAACCGGCGGCGCAGGATCATCGTGGTGCCGAGCAGCTCGGCGAAGAGCAGGTGGGCGAGCCCCCAGGTGTGGAAGAGCGGCGCCGCGATGAAGCACCGCCACCCGTCCTTCATCGGCATCCGTGACATCAGCGCGACGGCGGCGTCGAACCCGGCCTCCGGACGCGGAGCCGACTTGGGCGCCCCGGTCGTGCCGGAGGTCAGGATCACGATCCTCCCGTGCCGCTTCGGCGGCGACACCGGACGCGCGTCGCCGGAGACCAGCGACTCGAGCGTCTCCCCGGGGTCCTCGGAGTCGACCCAGGCCACCAGCCGCTCGGCCGTGGTGGCCGAGGACAGCAACCCGGTGAACTCCTCGTCGTGGATGATCAGGGCAGGCTCGTCCCGCTCCAGCACCCCGACCAGCTGCGGACCCGCGAAGGCGGTGTTGAGGTAGAGCGCGTCGGCACCCAGCTTCGCGACCGCCAGGGTCGCGTCGATGAAACCGCGGTGGTTGCGGCACATGATCGCGACCCCGTCGCCCTCACCGATCCCCCGGGCAGCCAGGGCCCGGGCGATCGCGTTGGAGCGGCGGTCGAGGTCGGCGTACGTCAGCGAGCCCAGCTCGTCGATGATCGCGGTGCGGCGCGGGTAGCGGTGGGCGAGGCCGATGAATCCTCCGGCCGGCCCGGTGCCCCAGCGCGCGAGCGCCAGACCGGTCCGCGCGAGCCCGAGGGGGCTGACCGGCCGGACGATGCCGGAACCGGCCAGGATCTTCGCCGCGGATCCGGCGGTGCGTGCCTTGGCAGCCGTAGTCGAGAACACCGTTGGGAGTCTAACGTCGCTCACGCGAAGACTCCTGCGAGTGTCCAGCGACCCCGAGAACCGCCGCCATCAGGCAGGTGTCTTCGGCGCCAGCAGACGCGTCGCGGCCCAGTCCTTGCTCACAGATGCGGTGGTGGTCTGGGACAGTCCGGCGATCGGCGCCGCCTCGGCGATGTCGGCCGGGTCGACCGCACCGGGGCGGCCCACCTTCGGCGTCAGCAGCCAGATGACCCCGCCGCCGACGAGGTCGGTCAGCGCGTCGACGAGCCCGTCGACCAGGTCACCGTCGTCATCGCGCCACCACAGCAGCACGGCGTCGACGACATTGCCGTATTCGCCGTCGACCAGGTCTGCGTCGACGGCGTCTTCGATGGCGACCCGCAGCTCGTCATCAGTATCGTTGTCCCAGCCCAGTTCCTGGATGACCATGCCGGACTTGAGGCCCAGCCGGTCCGCAGGCCCTGTGGCTGCGGTCGAGCTCACGTGTCTTTCCTCCCAAGGCTTGGTGTCCACGCCGCTTGCATGGACTTGGTTGGTGGTAGTCCAGCGGAGAACGCTGGTCCACGCAACCCCACCCGCCTGTCATCCGCTAGATAACGGCGTGTCGCACGTGTTTTCAGGCCCTCGGATCGAGCAGATGGAGCAGTACGTTGCGATCCTGAGCCGTGCCGGCCGACGGGTGCTCGGCAAGCGGCACGTTCGGAGCCTGCCAGTCGTTGGCCGACAGCTCGCGGGAGAGCGAGGCGAGGTGGTTGACCTCCTCGATCGAGCCGCTCCACCGGGCCGGACCGGCGTGGTCGAGCATGGTGGTGGCGATGGTGAGCACGTCGCCGTCGGAGATGAGCTCGACCACCCGGCCCTGCTGCGGCCAGTCGATCAGCGACGGCGCGGTGACCTCCCACCAAGAACCATGGGGCTTCACGGCCGTACGGTGGGTGTGCCCGTTGAGCCAGAGGACCGCGCTCTCGTGACGTGAGACGGTCTGCTCGATCTCGTCGCCCAGCACCCGGCGGCTGCCCGCTGCGCCGCTCATGTCGTTGACCAGCGAGGCCACGTCGTGGTGGCTGGCGATCACGGCGAGCCGCTCGTCGTAGTCGGTGGAGGCGAGCACCGCGTCGAGCCATTCCAGCTGCTCGGCGTCGATCGACCCCTGGAAGCCGCCGGCCGGGTTGACCGTGTCGAGGACGACGAAGGTGACCTCGTCGTTGACGTCGTAGCGGTAGTAGGACTCGCCGCCGGCCTTGAACCCGTGGCCCGCCGGCTTCGCCTCGTCATGCACGTGGGAGTCGACGAACTCCTGCAGGGTGGTCTGCCGGCGGCGCCGGTCGGGGGTCACCTCGTAGGGCTCCAGCTCGGCCAGCATCCCGAGCGCCACCGGGTCGCCGGAGAACAGCCCTGCGATCAGCTTCGCCTTGGCCTCGTCGGTCCAGTGCTCGGGCATGGCGATCGCCTTCAGGCCGCCGACCGCGACCTCGCCGATGGCCGTGTTGCCGGGCACGGTGCCCTGCAGCATCGCGTCGTGGTTGCCGTTGACGGCCAGCCACGGCACCTCGAGCCCGGGAGAGTCGATGGCGCGGCGTACGGCCTTCAGCAGCCCGGGGACGAGCGGGAACCCGTGGTCGCCCCGGCGCATGTCGTACGTCTCGCCCTGGGGGTGCCAGAAGCGCTTGTCGGGCAGGACCGCGACGCCCTCGTAGTGCAGCATGTCGCCGGAGTCGGGGATCAGCCGGCCGCCGTCGAGCAGCGTGAGATACCAGTCGAGCTCGTTGAACTGCCCGTTGTCGGTGTTGTCGCCGGTCGCGATCGCCAGGTCGAGCGGGCCACCACCGACGGGACCCTCGGTGATCTCGTTGATCGCCTCGACCATGGCCGCGCCGACCTGGGCGGTCAGCAGCTCCTGGGCCCGGTACGTCCCGATCTCCTCGATCAGCTCTCGAGTGGAGGTGTCGGGGTCCATGAGCCGGTCCAGGACCTCGACCCGGGCCGGCGACTGGTGGTCGCAGATGTGCATATCGGAGAGGTGGGCGACGGTGAGCACCGGGTCGCCCAGCTCCTCGGGCTTCCGGGCCAGGTCGGTGCGCGAGATGTGGCGCTCCTGAGGGCCTTCGGCCAGACGTACGTAGGTGCCCTTCCGGCCACCCGCGACGATCCGTCCGCTCTCGCTCGTGACACCCATCTGAAGCCGCCTCTTCTCCCTCAGGACCGGCCGCCGCGGTCCGTGCGCGAACGATACTCCCAGGCACCACGCCGCTGCGGTCCCGGTTGGTGGAGATGTCTCGTGCTCGAACAGATCAGGCGACAAGCGTGAGCGGCGGGTCGAGGTCGTTGCTGACGTCGATGGTGCCGATCGGGCTGACGACGTACTCGTAGCCGTGGGGGCTGTGCCATCGGTAGGTGCCGGCTCGGATGCGGTGGTAGCGCCAGCCGTGGTGGGTCTTCATCCGGTGGTGTCGTCGGCACAGCGGGGTGAGGTTCTGGCTGGTGGTCCGACCACCAGCGGCGTATGGGTGGCGGTGGTCGAGGTCGCACCGCTCGGCACGGGCCTGGCAGTACGGGAAGGAGCACTTCTCGTGGATCAACGCGGCCTGGCGGCGCTGCCGGGCGGTGGGGACGTAGCCGGCCGCTTCGATGTCCTCGGCCAGGTCGACCACGATGACCGGTTTGACCACGGTCCCGGGGGTGGCGGCCCATTGCTCGAGGCGTTCGATGCTGACGAGGCCACGGGTGTTGTCGAGCTGTGCCAGCCCGGTGTCCGCGAGGGCGCGGGTGTCGGTGTGGATGACGAGCTCGACGACCCTTGCGACACCGGGGACGCCGTCGAGGGACCCTGAGTTGTAGGCCCTGCCCAGGATCCCGAGCGCGGCAGCGCGCCGTACGTCCAGGCTCGCCCCGGCGTAGTCGTCGTGGTCGAGAAGACCGTGCGCGATCGCTGAAACAGCCTGCTCCAGGTCCAGGGCGTCCGCGGCGTCGAGGACGCCGTCGACATGGCCCAGCGCGAGGACCGCTTGGCCTTGCTCGGCACCTGTGCCGACAAACGGGAAGGTCTCGTTGGTCGTGATCGTGACCGACCGGCGCTGGACCGCATCCGTCTCGGCGACCGCAGCAGCGACGTCGGGCTCGAACATCGCCGCCGCCTGCGTGATCGCGCGCTCGAGCTGGACCGGCCCCATCTGATGAGCGTGTGGTCCGACCTGCTGGTCCACCCACGCCACCACCTCGGCATCAAGACCCCGCGTCAGGTCCGCGATCCGACGCGCCCGCCAGGCCAACAGGGACCCGTCGAGGATCCGCGCCCACACGTGCTTGAGCCGGTAGCGCAGCTCGACCGCGTCCCCGAGGAACCTCTTCCCCGCCTGGGTGGAGCGCCCCAAGACGGCGGCGAACTCGACGGCCGCGGCCTCGGACACCAACGGCGCCCCGGGTCCAGCCAGGGGCAACATCCGGTCCCCGAACGAATCCCCGTCCAACCGCGCCGCATCCTCAGGAGTGTCGACCGAATGCAGCGCCGCGAACCGTGCGGCAGCGATCAACACGTCCCGGTCAGCCTGCTCCGCGACCGCCCGAGACGTACGCACCACAGCCAGCAGACCGCTGGTGGTGCCGTCGGGGTCGAGGAGTGCTTCCATGCCCCACATTTTACCAGGGAGCAGCGTCGTATAGCCCATTGTTTTCGCAGGTCAAACGGCATATTTGCGTCAGTTTCGACG
>NZ_JBHVKN010000063.1:5366-25219 GCF_042798075.1 Nocardioides sp. NPDC057772 | reverse complement strand
CCGGACCTCCTTCAGTCCGCCCGCGATGATCTCGTTGGCCCGGTCCTGGATCCACCGGGTCGCCTCACCCCCTGGCGGAACCACGACCTCGCCGGGCGGAAGAGCGGCCGCGACCCGTTCCTCGACCTCGTCGATGCCGCAGCGCTCGACGACGGCACGGTAGTCGGCCACCCGCTCGGCGAAGAGTTCGATGACGTCGGCGGTCACGAGGGGCGCGGCGTCCCTCGGCGTCGGCGGCTCGGGAAGCTCGACCGCCGAGCCGGCCAGGGCCTCACGGACCCGGGCGAGGATCTCGGTGCGTGCCTCGGTCATGCGTCGTCCTTTCCGCCATTGGTCCGTTGCCACCAGGCCCGGAAGCTCTCCCCCGGCGCCTCGGGCAGGTCGCGCGCGCCGGTCCAGGCGGTGGGGCCGAAGCGGCGCGCGAAGCGCATCCCGAGACCGGTGAGGCGCTCGAGGGCGGAGAGGCGGCGCGAGCGCCCCAGGACGTACGCCGCGCCCTTCATCGCCGCGGCCTCCGGCTTCGGCATCCCCCGCCGGTGGGCGTCGACCACCTGGGCGCGCTGGTCGACCAGGACGGAGGGGATGTCGATGCGTACCGGGCAGACCTCGAAGCAGGCGCCGCACAAGGTCGAGGCGTACGGCAGGGAGTCGGTCTGCTCGTCGTGACCGACACCGCGCAGCAGCGGGTTCAAGATGGCGCCGATCGGACCCGGATAGACCGAGCCGTACGCATGGCCGCCCGTGCGCTCGTAGACCGGGCACACGTTGAGGCAGGCCGAGCAGCGGATGCAGCGCAGCGCCTGCCGGCCGACCTCGTCGGCGAGCGCGCGGGTGCGGCCGTTGTCGAGCAGGACGACGTGGACCTCCTGCGGGCCGTCGCCAGGGGTGACGCCGGACCACACCGACGTGTAGGGGTTCATCCGCTCGCCGGTCGAGGACCTCGGCAGCAGTCTCAGCAGAGGGTCGAGGTCCTCCCAGCGCGAGACGACCTTCTCGATGCCGACCACCGAGACCAGCACCTCGGGCAGGGTCAGGCACATCCGGCCGTTGCCCTCGGACTCCACCACGACCAGCGACCCGGTCTCGGCGACCGCGAAGTTGGCGCCGGAGACGCCGACCTTGGCGCGCAGGAACTTCTCACGCAGATGCAGCCGGGCCGCGGCCGCCAGCACTGCCGGCTCGTCGGTCAGATCCTCCGGCGCCGGCCGGCCCGCGGCGGCCATCCTGGAGCGGAAGATCTCCCGGATCTCGGCCCGGTTGCGGTGGATCGCCGGCACCAGGATGTGCGAGGGCAGATCGTCGCCGAGCTGCACGATCAGCTCCGCCAGGTCCGTCTCCCAGGCCGCGATGCCGTCGGCGGCGAGCGCCTCGTTGAGCCCGATCTCCTGGGTCACCATCGACTTGACCTTCACCACCTCCTCGGCGGCGTGCGCCTTGGCGATCGAGGCGACGATCGCATTGGCCTCGGCGGCGTCACGGGCCCAGTGGACGGTGGCGCCGTTGGCGGTGAGGGTCTCCTCGAGGCGTACGAGCTGGGTCTCCAGGTCGAGCAGTGCTCGCTCCTTCACCGCGGCACCGGCCAGGCGCAGCTCCTCCCAGTCCTCGACCTCGGCGACGACCTTGGCCCGCTTGGCGCGGATGGTGCCGGTCGCGTGGGCGAGGTTGTGGCGCAGCTGGGAGTCAGCGAGGGCCTCCCGCGCGGCCGCTGGGAAGGCCGGCATGCCGACGAACGTGCCGCTCATCGCACCTCTCCTTCGGTCGAGGCGAGGATCTCGGCAAGATGGACGGTGCGCACGCCCGAGCGCTGCCGGGAGAGCACACCGCCGATGTGGGTCAGGCAGGAGTTGTCGCCGGCGACCACGATCTCGGCGCCGGTCTCGCGGATGTGGCGGGCCTTGTCGGCGCCCATCGCGACCGAGGTGTCGGCGTTCTTGACCGCGAACGTGCCGCCGAAGCCGCAGCACTGGTCGGCTCCGGGCAGGTCGACCAGCCGGATCCCGCGCACCGCCTCGAGCAGCCGGCGTGGCCGGTCGCCGACTCCCAGCATCCGCAGCGAGTGGCAGGTCGGATGGTAGGTCACCCGGTGCGGGTAGTAGGCACCGACGTCGGTCACCCCGAGCACGTCGACGAGGAACTCGGAGAGCTCGTAGACCTTGGGACCGACCTCCGCGACGGCCTCCTGAAGGGCCGAGTCGCCGGAGCGGCGGGCCACGATCGAGTGCTGGTGCCGCGCCGAGCCGGCGCACGACCCCGACGGGGTCACGATGGCGTCGTAGCCGGCGAAGGCGTCCACGAACGTACGCACCACCGGGACCGCCTCGTCCAGGTAGCCGGTGTTGACCATCGGTTGCCCGCAGCAGGTCTGCGCCTGCGGGAAGTCGACCTCGACGCCGAGCCGCCGCAGGAGGCGTACGACGGCCTGCCCGGTGCGCGGGTAGAGGGCGTCGTTGATGCAGGTGACCATCAGCGCGACTCGCATCCGGCATGCCTCCTTCGTGTGTTGTGCCATCAAATCAGTTCAGATGAGTCCTGTGCGTACGGCCCGCACGACGGCCTCCACGCTCGTCCCCGCACCGAGCGCGTCGGCAGCCGCCCGCAGGCGCCTCCGCACGGTGCGCTCGGAGACGCCCAGCGCCCGCGCGATCCGCTCGATCGTGTAGCCCCGGGCGAACAGCGCCAGCACCTCCACCTCGTCCTTCGGGAGGTCGGTGGGAGAGGAAGGTCGTACGCCGCCCGAGGCTGCCACGGTTCACTCCTGTCTCAGCGTGGTGATGACGTAGGGCACCAGGCGCACGGGCCCGGCGAGCCCGTAGCTCTGTCGGGCCGCCACCCCGTAGACCGACGGTGTGACGGTGCGCAGCCGGTTGAGCAGGGTCGAGGCGACCTCCACCTCGATCGTGTTGGGGCCGGGGCGCAGCGCGTGGCCGAGGTCGACGACCGGGTCCATCGGGTCGCACGGCGGCAGCAGCTCGCCGTTGACGTGGACGCGGAAGGTGTCGTTGACCTCGCCGAGCTCCAGGAAGGCGCCGTCGTCCGCGGTCCAGTCGGTGCCGAGGTCGACGGTGGTGCGGTAGCGACCGACGCCAGAGGCGTCCTCGAGACCGGCGACCTTGGACCAGGACTGAAGCTCGGCGAGGTCGCGTGCGATGACCTCCTTCGTGGTGGCGAGGTCCTTCGGGTCGGCCGGGTTCGCCGGCTTCCAGTCCTCGAGCTCGAGGCTCCATGACGCCGGCACCACGGGCTCGCGGACCCGTGCGACGGCGACGCTCACCGTGCGCCCGGTCGGCTCGGTGAGCTCGAACGTCCCGGCGGTCGTCGTGCGCAGCGCGACGTTGGCGCCCCGCGCCACCACGGCCTGGCCAGCGGTGGCGACGGGGAGAACGGAGCGGGCCACACCCGCGGCCGGGGCCGCGAGCGCGACCACGGTGGACTGCCCGGGCACGAGGTCGACCCGGACCCGGACCCGGTCGCCGGCGCGCTCGTAGCCGGCGATCCTGGTGACCCGACCGGTCCAGGCGTCCAGCAGCCAGGGGACGGCGGCGCGGTCGGTCGCGGTCAGCCAGATGTCCTGCTGCACCGGGTTGAGCCGCCGGTTCTCGGCGTGCCTGGCGTTGGCGAGGTAGTAGAGGTCGACGTCACCGACGACCCGGCGGACGTGCATCACCGTGGAGTCGGCGTGCTCGACGTCGCGTACGACACCGAGGGCGGCCAGCGCGTTGCCGACCTCCGCCTCGGGGACGGTGCGCGTGGTCGGCAGGGCGCCGATCTGGGCCATCAGCGCACGGACCTCGGCGGTCGCCGCGGCGTCGTCGCGGCCGGCGGCCGTCACCTGCGACCAGTCGCCGATGAGCACGATCGGCAGGCCCTTGCGGCCGAGCGCGACCAGCCGCTTCGCGCCGTCGATCTCGATCGTGAAGGCGTTGCCGCGCAGGTTGTCGGGGCCGACGACGACCGCCTTGTAGGCAGGGCCGTCCGGCGCCAGCCGACCGTCGGCGACGTCGAGACCGTCGAGCGCGAGCAGCGAGGCACTCACGAAGGAGTGCGACCAGCCGAGCTTGGTGCCGTTGTTGGTGATCCACTGCGGGCCGATGCCGGTCGAGGCCCAGCCCTTGTGGCGCCAGAACGCGACGTCGTACTTCGGCGTCCCGGTCTGCAGGACCAGCTGGGTGCGGGCGAGGTAGGCGGCGATGCCGGGGATGTGCCGCCACTGCGGCGTGCGCGGGCCCCAGGCCTCGCCGAAACCGATGGCGTTGTTGTAGTAGGGCGAGAAGGCGGCGAAGCCCGGCCAGGTGACCTCGGGCGCCTTGGCGTAGGGGAAGCCGTGGATCATCAGCTGGTTCACGCCGGCGACGAAGATGCTGTTGATCGTGAACAGCGCCTGGTTCTGTGCGGTGGGGCTGGTGCTGTTGGCGCCCCAGGTCGTGTTGTAGGCGGCGCCGTTGTAGCAGATCGCCTCGCAGGAGAGCACCGTGTGGCCGGCGAGGTCGCGGCCGGCTGCCATGACCCGGTAGTCGTCGAGGTTCTTGAAGCCGAGCGACTCGGTCTCCGGGACGTCGATCACCGCCGCGTGCTGCATGGTGTCGGTCTCGAGCCCGTAGGGCTGGATCCGGATGCCCATGCCGAGCGTCTTGGCGAACTCCTGCATCGGGCGCAGGTGCTGGTCGCGGTAGAGGTCGGAGAGGACGATGTTGTAGTCGTCACGGATCTCGTTGGTGCGCAGGCTGTCCGCGGTCGTGGCGTCGGCGGCGGCCAGGGAGAACTGGTACTTCTCCTCCTTCTCCAGCACGAACGGAAGCCATGGCCGCAGGTCGTAGCCGTGCTTCGCCTGGAACTCGTCGAGGAGGTCGCGGGTCCAGATCGTCGCCTCGGTCTCGATCTCGAGGGAGTCCTCGAAGAGGTGGCCGCCGGCCTTCCGGAGCAGGGTCCGCATCTCGCCGTCGAGCACGCGGTCCTGCCACAGGTCGATCACCTTCTGCGCGCCGCGGCGGCTGAAGTGGTCGACGACGTAGGAGCGTGGCGAGGTGTGCGGGCCGGCCTCGGGCTCCTGGCCCGACCCGCGCTGCCAGGTGGCGAGCAGCACCCAGGTGGCACCGGCCGGCTCGGCCGGCGCGGTCCAGGTGAGGTGGTCGCCGTCGATCTCGCCGCTCAGGTCGAGGTAGGACGCCGGGTCGAGGATCGTGCTGGTGATGTTGTTGTTGCGGTCGCGTACGTAGCCGGTGACGCGATGGGCCTGCACGGTCACCAGCTCGGCGCGGGTCACCGACGACGCCGGCTCGACGACGGGCTCGGGAAGCGCGGCGTCGTACGTCGCCCCGGCGAGAAGCGTCGCCTGCCCGTGCACCAGCTCGGTGCAGGCCGCCTCGTCGTCGGGCGTGATCGTCGGGACCGCGGCGGGCCACGACGGGCCTACCGTCACGTCGATCCGGACCCCGCGCTTCGCGGCCTGGGCGAGGGCCGCCTTCACGCCGGCCACCCAGGGGGCACTCCCCCAGCCGTACGTCGCGACGTCGATGTCGATGTCGCGGGCGCGCAGGCTGTGGGTGACGTCGGCGATCTCCAGCACGCCGAAGCCGGCGTCGGCGACCTGGTCGACCTCGCGGGCGATCTCCACGGGGTCCACCAGGCCGTGCGGCCACCACCAGCGGAAGCCGGCGGCAGTGGCGGTTCCCGGCTTGCGGAACGCCTTGACGAAGCCGTCCGGAAGTCCGGTCGACGCCGCGGCTTCGGCGGCCTGCGCGGGCGTGGTGCCGGTCGCACCGGCGACGGCGGCGGTGCCGAGCGTGGCGGCAGCGGCGCCGAAGAGCGCGCGCCGGCTGAGCCGGGCGGCGGGCAGGGAGTGGGTCATGTCGGGGCCTTCGGGTCGTTCAGGATCGGGAGATGCGGGCCTCGGCGGCGGCCCAGTCGAGGCCGTCGCGCGGCTCGAAGCGGCGTACGTCGTAGGAGCGGCGGACGAGGTCCCGCATCGCGGGCAGGTCGGGCAGGTCGGCCCCGAGAGCACGGCCTTGGACCAGGACGTTGCCGAGCGCGGCCGCCTCGACCGGACCGGCGAGGACCGGCAGGCCGCAGGCGTCGGCGGTGAGCTGGCAGAGCAGCTCGTTCTGCGTACCGCCGCCGACCACGTGGACGACCTCGGGTGAGGTGCCCGCGAGAGCGGCCGCGGCGCGGACGTGGCGGCGGTACGCGACGGCGAGGCTGTCGAGGATGCAGCGGGTGATCGCGGCCGGCGAGTGCGGCACCGCCTCGTCGGACTCCGCGGCCAACGCGGCGATCCGCTCCGGCATCGGGTCGGCCGAGGTGCTCGGGAAGAGCAGCCGCGGGTCGTTGATGTCGACCACCGTACGCAGCGGCTCGAGCTCCGCCGCGGCCGCGATCAGCGGGCGCAGCTCGGCGCCCTGGTAGCGCCGCTCGCTCCAGGACCGCAGCGACTCGGACAGCACCCACAGGCCCATCACGTTCTTGAGGAAGCGGATGGTGCCGTCGACGCCGACCTCGTTGGTGAAGTCGGCGAGCCGGGCCTCCTCGGTCAGCACGGGTCGGTCGAGCTCGAGGCCGACCAGCGACCATGTGCCCGAGGAGATGTAGGCGAAGTCGCGCGTCTCCGCCGGAACCGCGACGACGGCCGAGGCGGTGTCGTGCGAGCCCACCGCGACCACGGGCACGTCGGCCGATGCCCCCAGATCTTCGGCGACGTCGGGCAGCAGCGGGCCGAGGAGGGAGCCCGGGTCCCGAAGGGGAGGGAGGATCCCTTCGGGAAGCCCGAGCTCCTGGCACAGGTCGACCGCCCAGGCGCCGTGGCGGACGTCGTAGAGCTGGGTGGTCGAGGCGTTGGTGCGCTCCGCGCCGACGGCGCCGGTCAGCCAGTAGCCCAGCAGGTCCGGCAGCAGCAACATCGTCTCGGCGGAGTCGAGGGCGGTGGTCCCTCGCGCAGCGACGAGCTGGTAGATCGTGTTGAACGGCAGCTGCTGGATGCCGGTCGTGGCGTAGAGCGTGGCCGCGCCGACCTGGGCGACGACCTTCTCCGCGATCCCCTCGACGCGGGCGTCGCGGTGGCTGAAGACCTGGCCGAGGAGCTGGCCGTCGTGGTCGAGCAGGCCGTGGTCGATGGCCCAGGAGTCGATCCCGATGCCGTGCAACGGTCCGGTCCCGGCGACCTCGCGGATGCCCGCGAGCACCTCCCGGTGGATCCCGAGTACGTCCCAGAAGAGCGAGCCGCGGACACGTACCGCTCCGTTCGGGAAGCGGTGCATCTCGTCCAGCTCGACCCGGCGACCACCGATCCGGCCGGACATCACCCGGCCGGAGGTGGCGCCCAGGTCGACCGCGGCGACGCGTACGGTCACGGGTGGCTCCTCGGGGTCGGCGGCGTCGGTTCGTCAAGGTATGCAGACCAACCTGCGCTTCCCACGGGGAGCTCCGCTTGGGAAGCATCGGGTCGGCTGCATACCTCGATGAACATGCGTGACCCACTCATCGCAAGAACGCCGCCGCGACGCCGGCGTCGACGGGGACGTGCAGACCGGTGGTGTGGGTCAGGTCGGGGCCGCAGAGCACGAAGACGGCGTTGGCGATGTTCTCCGGGAGCACCTCGCGCTTGAGCAGGGTGCGCTGGGCGTAGAACTTGCCGAGCTCCTCCTCCTTGACCCCGTAGACCTCGGCGCGCTTGGCGCCCCAGCCGCCGGCGAAGATGCCGGAGCCCTGGACCACGCCGTCGGGATTGATGCCGTTGACCTTGATGCCGTGCTCGCCGAGCTCGGCGGCGAGCAGCCGGACCTGGTGGGCCTGGTCCGCCTTCGCAGCACCGTAGGCCACGTTGTTCGGGCCGGCGAAGAGCGAGTTCTTCGACGAGATGTAGACGATGTCGCCGCCCATCTCCTGCTCGATCAGCACCTTGGCGGCGGCCTTGGAGACCAGGAACGAGCCCTTGGCCATCACGTCGTGCTGGAGGTCCCAGTCGCGCTCGGTGGTCTCCAGCAGCGACTTGGACAACGACAGGCCCGCGTTGTTGACGATCAGGTCGACACCACCGAAGGCAAGCACCGCGGCGTCGAACATCGCCTGCACTGCGGCCTCGTTCGAGACGTCGGCGGCCAGCCCGACGGCCACATCGCTGTTGCCGATCTCGGCGGCCGCCGCCTCGGCCTTGGCCAGGTCGAGGTCGGCGATCACGACGCAGGCACCCTCGGCGGCGAGCCGCTTCGCGGTCGCCTTGCCGATGCCGGAGGCCGCACCCGTGACGAGCGCGACCCGGGTCGCCAGGGGCTTGGGCGCGGGCATCCGCTGGAGCTTGGCCTCCTCGAGCGCCCAGTACTCGATCCGGAACTTCTCCGACTCGTCGATCGGGGCGTACGTCGAGAGCCCCTCGGCGCCACGCATCACGTTGATCGCGTTGATGTAGAACTCGCCCGCGACCCGGGCCGTCTGCTTGTTCTTGCCGAAGGAGAACATGCCGACACCGGGGACCAGGACGATGAGCGGGTCCTTGCCGCGGATGGCGGGGCTGTTCGCGTCCTTGTGCCGGTCGTAGTAGGCCTGGTAGTCCTCGCGGTAGCTCACCGCGAGCTCCTTCAGCCGGGCGACGCTCTCCTCGACGGTCGCGGTGGCCGGGAGGTCGAGGACCAGCGGCTTCACCTTGGTGCGCAGGAAGTGGTCGGGGCAGGACGTGCCGAGCTCGGCCAGCCGCGGGTGGGCCTCGTGGGCCAGGAAGTCGAGGACCACCTCGGAGTCGTCGAAGTGGCCGACCATCGGCTGATCCGCCGAGGCGATGCCGCGGATCGTCGGCGCCAGGGCCGCTGCCTTCGTACGCCGCTCCTGCTCCGGGAGGGCCGCGTAGCCCTCGAGCGCGGGTCCGAACGGTTCCGCCTTGCTGTGCTCGGCGATGTAGGCGGCGGCGGTGTCGATGATCCAGAGCGAGTTCTTCTCGGCCTCCTCGGAGGTGTCGCCCCAGGCGGTGATGCCGTGGCCGCCGAGGATGCAGCCGACCGCCTGCGGGTTCTTCGCCTTGATCTCGGCGATGTCGAGACCGAGCTGGAAGCCGGGGCGGCGCCACGGGACCCAGACGACCTGGTCGCCGAAGATCGTGGTGGTCAGGGCCTCGCCGTCGGCGGCCGTCGCGATCGCGATGCCGGAGTCGGGGTGGAGGTGGTCGACGTGCTTGGCGTCGACGAGGCCGTGCATGGCGGTGTCGATCGACGGCGCCGCGCCACCCTTGCCGTGCAGGCAGTAGTCGAACGCGGCGACCATCTCGTCCTCGCGCTCGACGCCCGGGTAGACGTCGACGAGCGCGCGCATCCGGTCGAGCCGGAGCACGGCGAGGCCGCTCTCCTTCAGGGTGCCGAGGTCACCGCCGGAGCCCTTCACCCAGAGCAGCTCGACGTCCTGGCCGGTCACCGGGTCGGTCGCGGTGCCCTTGGCGGAGGTGTTGCCGCCGGCGTAGTTGGTGTTCTTCGGGTCGGATCCGAGGCGGTTCGACCGCGCGATCAGGTCTTCAGCGGTGGTCATTGTGTCTCTCTCGTGAGATGGGTCAGAGTTCGGCGATCCGTGCGGCGAACGCGTCGATCGTGGTGGTGGCACCCGGTTCGTCGGGGCGATTGAGATGGCCGTGCTGGGTGCCGGGCTCGATGGTGAAGGCGACGTCGACGCCGGCGGACTCGAGCGTCGCAGCGAAGGCCTCGCCAGAGACACGGAGCTCGTCGACCTCGCTCGCGACGATGACGGTCGCGGGGAAGCCACGGAGCTGCTCGGCCGTCGCGCTGCCGGGGACCGCGACGATGTCGGCACCGTCGACGGGTCCGCCGAGGAGGTTCTCGTACATCACGCGCATCGTCTCGGGCGGGAACTGATCGTTGAGTCCGGCCGCCGCGATCGCCGACGCCAGGTCCGCGGGGACGGGCGGCTGCACGGCGTGCAGCGTCGGGTAGGCGAGCACGGCGAGGGCCGGGACGACGCCGCCGCCCTGCATCAGCCGCACGATGGCGCCGGTCGCGAGGTTCGCCCCCGCGCTCGCGCCGCCGAGTGCGACCCTGGCCGGGTCCGCATCCCACGTGGACGCCTGGTCGCGGGCCCAGGCGAAGGCGAAGCCGACCTCCTCCGATGCGACCGGGTGATGCACGCCGGCTCGCGGCTCGACGTCGGTCCACCGTGATCCGGCCGTGATCGGTGCCAGGGCGTAGTCGACCGATACGACCGTGATCCCGCGGGCGGCGAACGCCTGCGCGACCCAGTCGGCCTCGGGCATGTCGATGTCGCCCGCCGCGAACCCGCCGCCGTGCGCCCAGACGAGGAGCTGGCCGGCCGGGTCCGCGGCCGGGTAGATCCGCACTCTGAGCGGCCCGTGCGGACCGTCGAGCATCTGGTCGGAGGAGGTCATGGGGTCACGCGCCCCAACCGGCCTGGGCACCGCCGGCGCGGTCGATCTCGATCTTCTCCTGGTAGCCGGACTCCAGGAAGGCCCGCATCGGATTCGCCGGGAGGCCGCGCTCCTCGCGCCACCCGCCGAGGTCGGCGCGTACGTCGGTGTAGAAGGCGTCCATGAAGATCTCGTTGGCCAGGAGTACGTCGCCGTCCTCCTGCGCCTGGGCGAGGGCTTCGGTGTCGAGGAGGAGCGCCCGGGCGGACATCTCCTGGACGTTGAGCACCGAGCGGATCTGGCCCGGGATCTTCTTCTCGATGTTGTGGCACTGGTCGAGCATGAAGGTGACGCCGCCCTCCTTCACCGGCTTGAACCCGCCGCCGCGAACGACCTCGACGAGAATGCGGAAGAGCTGGAACGGGTCCGCCGCACCGACGATCAGGTCGTCGTCGGCGTAGAAGCGGCTGTTGAAGTCGAAGGAGCCGAGCTTCCCCAGTCGCAGCAGCTGCATCACGATGAACTCGATGTTGGTGCCGGGCGCGTGGTGGCCGGTGTCGAGGCAGACGACGGCCCGGTCGCCGAGCGCGTTGACCTGGGCGAACGAGGTGCCCCAGTCGGGCACGTCGGTGTGGTAGAAGGCCGGCTCGAAGAACTTGTATTCGAGCACGAGGCGCTGGTCGTCGCCGAGGCGGTCGTAGATCGTCGCAAGGGACTCGGCGAGCCGGTCCTGGCGGCCGCGCATGTCGGCCTGGCCCGGGTAGTTGGAGCCCTCGGCGAGCCAGATCTTCAGATCTCGCGAGCCGGTCGCGTTCATCACCTCGATGCACTCGAAGTGGTGGTCGATGGCCTTCTGCCGGATCTTGGCGTCGGTGTGGGTGAGCGCGCCGAGCTTGTAGTCGTCGTCCTGGAAGGTGTTGGAGTTGATCGTGCCGAGCGCGATCCCCTGATCCTCGGCGTAGGCGCGCAGGGCGGCGTAGTCCTCGACCTTGTCCCACGGGATGTGCAGCGCGACGCTCGGCGCCAGGCCGGTGAAGCGGTGGACGGTGGCCGCGTCGGCGACCTTCTCCTTGGGGGTGCGCGGAGTGCCGGGGGTGCCGAAGACCTTGAACCGGGTCCCCGAGTTTCCGTAGGCCCACGAGGGGACCTCGATCTCGAGGGCGGCCAGGTCGCCCGAGATCTGGTCGAACGTCGTCATCGGAGAGCCTCTTTCTTTGCGAGTCATTCTGAGCCTGTTTTGAAAGGTTTCAACGCGCGCTTCTGACGTTAGTGGCGCGCGTCACTTGCGTCAAGAGATGCGGCGGATTAGGTGCGTTTCATAGACCCGCGCGCGGTGCCAGCCAGGCGAGCTGCTCGGCCACCTGGGCCTGGGCACCACCCTCGTGCTCGTTGTAGTGCCACACCCGGATGTCCTTGTCGGTCACCGCGTAGTGGTTGTACGCGGCAAACACCGTGGACGGCGGGCAGGTCTGGTCGCGCAGCGCGACGGAGAACAGGGCCGGCGCGGTGGCCTGCGATCCCAGGTGGACGCCGTCGAAGTAGGCGAGCGTCTCGAAGACCCGCTCCACCTGGTCGCGATGGGCGGCGAGGTAGCGCACGATCTCGGCGTACGGCTCGTCGTCGGTGATCTCGGTGGCCCTGCGGAACGAGCAGAGGAACGGCACGTCGACCATCGCCGCCATCAGCCCGGGCACGAGACCGGCGACGGCGAGGGTGATCCCACCGCCCTGGCTGCCGCCGGAGACGGTGATCCGGTCGTTGTCGATCTCGGGCAGCTCGCGAGCGACGTCGACCGCACGGACGGCGTCGCCGAAGACCCGGCGGTAGTAGTAGGCCTGCGGGTCGGCGATGCCCTGGGTCATGAAGCCCGGGACCGACGGCCCGGAGCCGCCCTCCGGGTCGGGGGTCGAGCCGATGGCGTGACCGCTGCCCTGGCCGCGAGTGTCCATGACCAGGTGGGCGTAGCCGGCCGAGGCCCAGGTCAGCCGCTCGTGCGGGAGGCCGCGGCCGCCGTTGTAGCCGATGTACTCGACCACCGCCGGCAGCCTCTCCCCCTGCTCACGATGAGCGGGCAGGACCAGCCAGGCGTCGATCCGGGCGCCGCCCCAGCCGGCGAAGGAGAGGTCGTACGTCTCCACGGTGCGCAGCCCGGTCGCGACCCGCTCGCGGTGCACATCCAGAGGGCGGGAGCGCAGCTCGGTCAGCGTGCTCGACCAGAAGTCGTCGAAGTCCGCCGGGATCGCCAGGTCCGGCTTGTAGGACCACAGGTCGTCGAGCGAGAGATCGAAGTGGGTCATCGGGCGTACTCCGGGGCGGGGGCGGATCGATAGGCCGATGGGCGCACGCCCAGCTCGGAGACGCGCACCAGTCGCTGCTCGGCGATGGCGCGGTTGGCGGCGGCCCCGACCAGGACGCTGCGGATGCCGTCGCGGTAGCCCGCGCGCAGGCCCAGCGGGTCGATCTCTGCGCCGCGGAAGAGGTGGTCGAGGAGCAGCTCGTCGCCACCGCCGTGACCGGTGTCGGATTCGGGTACCTCGATGCGGCGAGCGGGCTCCCAGTGGCGCTGCAGCACCAGCTCGGTGCCGAGCGGGCGCACCTCGGCGTCACCGTCGACGGCGTCCGGGCGGGCGCTCGGGTCGACGACCTGCGTGCCGTCGGCGGTGACCTCGGCGCGCTCGACGACGTTCAGCTCCAGCCGTCCCTCGGTGCCGTTGAAGACGGCGCGGTAGCCCTCCCACGGCGAGTGCGCGTTGAGGGAGTAGCTCAGCATCGGGCCGCCCTCGTAGCCGACCAGGAGGGCCATGTTGTCCTCGATGTCGATGCCGTCGCCGAACACGTCCTGATTGCGTACGTAGCCGTCCTCGGCGTGCGCGGCCTCCCCGTAGAGCGCGGCCAGCCGGGGGTCGTCGGCGAGGTCGAGGGCGAACGGGTCGGGGCTGGCGCCACGATGTGTCTCGGCCACCGGTCCCGGACCGTAGAACGCCCGGCGGCCGAGGGCGGCGACGGTGTCGGGGGTGTCGGCGAGCCACCAGTTGACCAGGTCGAAGTGGTGGGCAGCCTTGTGCACGAGCAGGCCACCGCTGTTGGCCTTCTGCCGGTGCCAGCGGCGGAAGTAGTCGGCGCCGTGGACGGTGTCGAGCACCCACTCGAAGTGGACCGAGGTGACCCGGCCGATCGCGCCGTCGAGCAGCAGCTCCTTCACGACGCTGTTGCGCGGCGAGTAGCGGTAGTTGAAGGTCACCACCAGCTCGCCGCTGCTCGCCGCGGCGGCCTCGGCGATGGCGCGACAACCCTCCTCGTCGATGGTCAGCGGCTTCTCGCAGAGCACGTCGAGGCCGCGTTCGAGCCCGGCGATGACGTACTGGGCGTGGAACCGGTCGACCGTGGTCACGATGAGCACGTCCGGCCGGGCCTCCTCGAGCATCCGCTCGAAGGAGCCGTAGGTCGCCGGCGCCGGGCGATCGGGCGCGGTGCGCTCCGCCCAGCGGTCCCGGTAGTAGCCGACCCGGGTCTGGTTGGGGTCGCACAGGGCGACGAGCTCGCCGGCGTCGGCGTGGGAGCCGGCCAGGGCGTCGACGTACATCTCCACGCGGTGGCCGGTGCCGATGATGGCGTAGCGGCGGGTGGTCATGGGGCCGTCCTCTCGGATCAGTCTCTCGCAGGTATCAGGGGAGGTCGAAGGTGCGCAGCCGGCCGCACATGCCGTAGCGCTCGGGCCCGGACCGCGCGGTCGTGGCGGCGACGCTCGCGCCGGCCAGGTGGGTGCCGTCGCCGGCGGCGAGGGAGCGGAGCGCGTCGAGGGTCGCCGAGGTCGTACGCTCCACCCCGTCGCGCACGATCTCGCGCCAGGCGGGGACCCGGCCGGAGACCAGCCGGGCCGCGGCGGCGTGCAGGTCGTCGAGAGCGGCGCCGCCCTCGCGTTCGACCCGGTCGCGCAGCTCGGCGTAGCCCTCGAGGGCGAGATCGCGCCGGGCCCGGGCCGCGGCGGCGACGGTCGCGTCGTCGGTGCTGTCCTCGGACTGGGCGGGCAGGGTCGCCGCGGCCCGGTAGCGCTCCGGGTCGGCCAGCACGTCGGCCGGGAAGGTCAGGACGGCGTCGCCCGCCTCGGGCAGCCCGGCGTTGGACATCACCACGACCAGGCTGAGGTTGCCGTCGTTGACCAGCCGGTGGACGACGCCAGGGGTGAACCAGACGATGGCGCCCGGGTCCAGCCGGTGCTCGGCATAGCCTTCCGCACTCAGCGTCTGTACGCTCCCGGTGCCGCCGACGACGACGTACCCCTCCGCCGAGGCGGTGTGCAGGTGCGGGGTGCCGCTGCCGGCCAGCCCGGCACCGTCGGGTGCGGGCCAGTCGTAGACACGGAGCCAGCTGACCGAGGTGCCGCCGGGGAAGACCGGCCGGGGCGTGCTCATGCGCTCTGCCGATCCTTCGGGGCCGAGTGCTTGAGGGCCGCCCGGCCGAGCTCGGCGAGCGCCTCGCCCCGCTCGGGGTCCGCCTCGCCGTCGGCGATGACGACCGCGTAGCGGAAGCTCAGCGTCGAACCCGGCGGGAACGGGACCTCCTCGCTGAAGAACGGTGCGGGGCACAGCGCCGCGAACCACTCGTTGCGGGCGAACCACTGCGGCGGGTGCACCGGGTTGGTCGCCTCGTCGACCATCACCAGGGACGAGGACGCCGAGGTGCCGTCGTGACGTCCGGAGAAGCCGGCCCACTCGGCCCGCACGCCGCGCAGCTCCTCTCCCCCGGCCCGGCCGGGCAGCAGGATGGTGCCGCCGGTGAAGTCGCGCGGACCGCGCCAGAAGAGACCGCCGTAGCCGGCGTTCTCGCGACCCCTCGTCGTCGGCGAGCCGATGTCGAGGTGGTCGCCGCTGACGTTGGTCATGGTGGTGGCGAAGGTGAGGACCCAGGCGTCCGGCGCCGGCACGCTCACCCCGAGGGCCCGGGACTCGTGGATCACCTCGGCGCCGACGGGCTGCCCGGGCAGCGGCTGCGCGTGCCAGACCAGGTCGTGCGCGAGGCTCACCGCATCCTCGGTGCCGCTCAGCTCGGTGAAGACGGCGTGGTCCATCGAGCCGTCGTTGTCGAGCTGGACGTAGTCCTGCCCGTGCACGTAGGTCGGCCCGCCCCAGAAGTTGTGCTCGCCCACTACGGGCAGGGACCAGGTGATCCCCTTGTGCCAGACGTGGTCGTGCGGGCGGAAGAGGCTGACCAGGTCACCGGCCAGCGTCCGCAGCGGGTGCAGGTAGGGACGCGGCGACTCCAGCTGGACGTCGTCGGGACGGTAGACGTAGCGGAGCAGCGGCACGTCGCCGTACGCCACGGAGACCGCGCTGTCGTCGTGCTCGAGGATCAGGCCCATGGCGCACCACTTCCGTTCATCTTGTCGTAGAAGTCGTGGCCGGGGCCGATGTCGCCGCGGCGTACGACCTGGCCGGTGAAGGCCGAGGCATAGATCGAGGCGACGAGCTCCATCGTCACCCGGGCGTCCTGCAGGCTCACCGGGAGCTTCTCGCCCCGTTCCATCGCCTCCATGAGCGCGGCGACCTGGAACCGGTGCTCGCTCAGCGCGGTGTCCTCGGTCGGCGTCCACAGGTCCAGCACCGCCTCCTCGCCGGGGGCGGGAGTGATCGTCCAATCGCGGTCGGCATAGCCGTAGAGGTGCTCGACCTCGATGGTCGCGCGCTCGGTGTCGATGCGGATCGTGGAGGTCTCCCGCGGGGAGACGACCGAGTTGACGATCGTCGCCATCGCACCGTTCTCGAACCGGACCAGCGCCGTCGAGACGTCCTCGGTCTGGGTGTCGCGCGCCTGCCGTCCGGCCATCGCGGTCACCTCGGACCAGGGCCCCAGGAGCGCGAGCAGCAGGTCGAACTGGTGGATACCGTGACCCATCGTCGGACCACCGCCCTCGACCTCCCACTTCCCCCGCCAGGGCACCTCGAAGTAGGCCGGCGCCCGGAACCAGAGGGTGTCGCAGGTGGCGACGAGCGGGCGGCCGTACGCACCCTCGGCGAGCAGCGCTCCGATGCTGCGGGCGGCGCGTCCGAAGCGGTGCTGGAAGACGACCGCGACGTCCGCGCCGGTGCGTTCGGAGGCTGCGACCAGCTCGTCCATCTCGGCCAGGCTGAGCACCGGCGGCTTCTCCAGGAGCACGGGTACGCCAGCTTCCAGGCACTGCACGGTCAGCGGCACATGGGTGCCCGGTGGGGTGCACACGTGCGCCAGGTCGGGCCGCTCGGCGAGGGCCTCGGCGAGGTCAGTCCCCCACCGGTCGATGTCGTGCTTGGCGGCGAACTCCTCGGCCCGGGCGACGTCGACGTCGATCGCGTGGACGAGGGAGCCGCGTCCCTCCTGGGCGATGACGGCGGCGGCGTGCGCGTGCGCGATCGCCCCGGTGCCGATGACGATGTGCTTGCTGGTCACGACGTCCTTCCTGATACGAATCGGATCTCGACGGAGAGTGCGGCGAAGGCGAGCAACCCTCCGACGACGACGGCCAGCGGGGTGAGCATCCAGACGAGCACGCCGGTGACGCCCACCGCGGAGACCAGCAGAGCCGAGCCGGGCAGGTCCTGGCCCGCCCGGCGGGCCGCGGCCCGGAGCTGAGGCGAGCCCAGCGGCTCGCCGTCCCAGGTTCCCGCCAACCGCAGCGCGACCACCACGACGCCGGCCATCAGCACCACCGTGGCCGCGGCGATCACCCGCCCACCTGGGATCGGGTTGGCGGTGAGGAACCACGCGTTGAAGGCGAGGAACCCGAGCAGCGCCGGGAGCGCTACCCCGGCCTTCCAGAGGCGAGCCATCCCGAGACGTACGTCCCGGAGCAGTGCCCCGACGGAGTCGTCGCCGCCGTCGATGTGACGGCGCAGGTGGCGCGCTCCGGCGGCGATCGCGGGGAGCGCCGTGACGAGCGGGATGCTCGCGACCAGGACCACGACGCCGACGAGCATCGTCTCGGCGAGGAGGGCGAAGCCGGCGGAGTGCACGGCACGGGAGATCGGTCGGGCCATGGCGATCAGCCCTTCAGACCCGAGGTGGCGACCCCGCTGACCAGGTAGCGCTGGAAGACGAGGAAGAAGATCATCACTGGCACCAGCGCCAGGACGGCCATCGCCATCTGTGCGCCGAAGTCGGAGGTCGAGGTCTGGTCGACGAAGAGCCGCAGCGCCACCGGGAGTGTGTAGAGGTTGGGGTCCTTGAGGTAGAGCAGCGGGCCGAGGAAGTCGTTCCAGGTCCAGATGAACCCGAAGATCGACGAGGTCACCAGGGCGGGCTTCATCAGCGGCAGGATGATCGAGAAGAAGGTGCGTACGTGGCCGGCGCCGTCGACGCGGGCAGCCTCGTCGAGCTCGCGCGGCAACGTACGGATGAACTGGACCATCAAGAAGACGAAGAACGCCTCCGTGGCCAGGAACTTGCCGAGCAGCAGCGGCCAGAACGTGTTCACCATGCCGACGTTGTTGAACATGATGTACTGCGGAATGATCACGACGTGGAACGGAAGCAGCAGCGTCCCGATCATCATCGCGAACCACAGGTTGCGGCCCGGGAACTCCATCCGCGCGAACGCGTAGGCGGTGATCGAGGAAGAAAGCACGATCCCGATCACCGAGGCAACCGCGAGCAGCATCGAGTTCTGGAAGAACCTCCAGAAGGTGACGCCGCCGATCCCGTCCATGGCGGTGCTGAAGTTGTCGAGCGTCCACGTCTCGGGGAAGAGGTTGACGTTGCCGACGATCTCCTCGGACGGCTTGAACGCCGAGAGCAGCATCCACACGCCCGGGTAGAGGACGACGACCGCGATGGCGAGCACCAGCAGGTGGTGGCCCAGCGACTTGGCGATCTTGGCCTGCTTCGCCCGACGCGCCTCTGCGTCCGGCGACTTGTGCTGTGCGGCGACTGCGCTCACTTGGACTCACCTCCGTAGTGGACCCACGCGTTCGAGGTCTTGAAGAAGATCGCGGTGATGATGCCGACGACCGCGACCAGCACCCACGCCATCGCGGAGGCGTAGCCCATCCGGAAGTCCTCGAAACCGCGCTGATAGAGGTAGAGCGTGTAGAAGAGGGTCGACCCGGCCGGCCCGCCGGTGCCGTTGGAGATGATCAGCGCCGACGCAAAGACCTGGAACGCGTTGATCGTCTCGAGCAGCAGGTTGAAGAAGATGACCGGGGAGAGCATCGGCAGCGTGATGCTGACGAACTTGCGGACCGGGCCCGCGCCGTCGACCGAGGCGGCCTCGTAGAGCTCGGCCGGAACCTGCTTGAGCCCGGCCAGGAAGATCACCATCGGCGCACCGAACTGCCAGGTCGCGAGCAGGATGAACATCGGCATGGTGAAGGACGGGTTGCCGACCCAGCCGCCGGCCTCGAGCCCGACGCCGCGGCCGAGCCGGTCCACGATGCCGTCGTCGATGAACATCGCCCGCCACACGATCGCGATCGAGACCGAGGCGCCGATCAGCGAGGGAGCGTAGAACGCCGATCGGTAGAAGCCCTGCCCCTTGCGAGGCGCGTTCAGCAGCATCGCGATCGCCAGGGCCGCCATCAGCTTGATCGGCGTGCCGACCAGCACGTAGATCAGCGTCACCTTCACCGACTGCCGGAACTGCGGGTCGCCCGCCAGATCGGCGTAGTTCTCCACACCGATCCACTTGGGAGAGGTGAAGAGGTTGTAGGAGGTGAAGGAGAGGTAGAGGGAGGCCAGCATCGGGCCCGCGGTCAGCAGGAGGAAGCCGAGGAGCCAGGGGCTGAGGAAGGCGTAGCCGGCCAGGGCTTCCTTCCCGGCCCGTCGCCGCTTCCTGGGAGGAGCGGCGACGGGCACGGTCTCGGCCCTCGGTGCCCGCGTGGGCTGCGCCGAGGAGATGGTCATCGTTGGTCCTTCTGGTCAGGTGGTCAGGATCAGCGTCGGGTCACTCGGCCGTGGCCGACTCGGCCTCGGCGAACCACTGCTCGGCGAACTCCTTCTCGGTGACGTTGCCGTAGTCGAGCTCCTGAGCCAGGCGCAGCCACTCCGCCTCGATCGTGCCGAAGCCCTTGATCGCGACCGGGGTGCTCGCGGTGACATCGGGCGTGACGGTCTTCTCGAACTCGGTGACCACCGCATCGACACTGCCCGCCTCCGGCTGCACCGCGTCGCGCTGCTCCTTGTCGGCGCGGACGCCCTGGGACGTACCGAAGATCTTGCCGACCTCCGGCTCGTTGAGCAGGAAGCTGATCAGCTTCGCCGCCTCCTCCGGGTGCTCGGTGTTGGCGCCGGAGGAGTAGAGCATGCCCGGCTTCCAGAACATCTCCTTCTTGCCGTTGTCGCCCGTGGGCAGCGGCAGCATCGTGATGTTCTCGACGCCGACCTCGGCGTCGTACGCGGCCAGGAAGTTGTCCCAGGTCAGCGAGGAGGCCTGCTCGCCGGCCTGGAAGCCGTCGAGCGGGTCGACCTGTACGTCGCGGGCGGCCGGGCGGTCGCCGAGGGCGAGCAGCAGGGGGCCGATGCGACGGCGGACCTCCAGCGG
>NZ_JBHVKN010000063.1:0-5356 GCF_042798075.1 Nocardioides sp. NPDC057772 | reverse complement strand
ACGTCGCGGGCGGCCGGGAAGACGGCCTTGTCGGCACGCAGGTCCTTGGTCAGCTCGAGGTACTCGACGACCTCCTCCTCGCCGAAGTTGAAGCTGCCGTCCTCGCCGAAGGGCTCGATGCCCTGCTGCTTCAGCCAGGTCATGAAGAACCACATCGTGCCGACGTAGTCGCCGCCGCCGTAGACCTGCTTGCCGCTCTCGCTCTTGACGCCGGCCGCGGAGACGTCAGCGGTGAACTTGTTGAGGTCGTCCCAGGTGTAGTCGGCGGCAGGAACCTCGACGCCGGCCTCCTTGGCGAGCGTGGTGTTCACGAAGAGCGCCAGGGTGTTGGTGGCGACGGGGACGCCGAGCTGGGCGCCGTCCACCTCGCCGGCCTTGACGAGGTTCTCGTCCATGCCGGCGACGTCGATCTGCTCGCCGGTGTAGTCGGCGAGGTCGAGGAGCTGGCCGCTCTGGGAGTACTCACGCAGATAGGAGAGATCGAACTGCATCACGTCGGGCAGCGACTTGCCGGCGGCCTCGGTCGAGCGGGCGGTCCAGTAGCCGTCCCAGTCGGTGAAGCTGGTCTTCACGTCGATGTCCGGGTTCTGCTCCTCGAAGAGCGCGACCGCCTCCTCGTACTTCTCCGCCCGAGAGTCGTCGCCCCACCAGGTGAGGGTCAAGGTGGTCTTGCCACTGTCACTCCCGCTGCCACCGCACGCGGTCAGGGCGGCCATGGCCACCACTGCCGTTACGGCGAGCAGGGACGCACGGCGGCTGCGGCGCGGTCCTCGGTGTCCAGTCATGAGGGTCCTCCAGGGGGATGAAGCTTGATGTGGTGGTGGAAGGTGAAACGTTTGGAAAGCGCTTCCCGTGTGACGTTAGCCACAGCCCGGCCGCAGCGTCAATGGTTTCATCGAAACGATTCAAAATTTATTCGTCCCACGCTCCTGGTTCCGGTGCGCGCCTTGCGCCCGGGCGCGCCCGGCGAGCTGGTCGGCCACGCCGAACAAGGCCACTGTCCGACCGCGGGTGCGATCGGACAGTGGCCTTGCGAAGGGGCGGCGACGCCGGGTCAGCGTGCCTCGACGAGCTCCCCCGGAGCCGGGTCCTCACCGGTGTAGGCGATGCTGGGCGTGTCCTGCTTCCGCATGCCCGCGCCCAGGAAGAACGAGGGGTGCGGCGGCTGGTTGTAGCCGGTGTTCTGCCAGGCGACTGCCTCGCGGTACTGAGGGTCGTGCTGGAGCGTACGGATGCGGTGCTCGGTGAGATCGGTCGTGGTCACGATCCGAAGCGCCGTGCTGTCGGTGGTACGGAGGACCAGCTCCTCGCGCCAGTCGCCGAAGAGGTCGGCCTGGAGCGACGGGTTGCCCTTCGTGTGGTTGTTGGACAAGGTGCCCTCGGCCCGGAAGATCTCCTTCGCGGACTTGGTCGCCGGATCCCACTTGGAGATCGTCGGCACCCCGGTCGACGTCTCCGCGGACCAGGCGTGGTCGGTGACCTCCCGGGTCAGGTCGCCGTCCCACCACGTCACGAAGTTGGCCGCCGGGATCTCGGTGGAGATCAGCTCGCCCTTCGCGGTGTGCAGATAGCCGGCCGGAGCGTTCCAGGCGGCGCCGTCGCCGACGTTCCAGGCCTCGGAGCCCGGGCGGGTCGGGTCGATGTCGGCCGCTGCGCCGCGTCCGGTGTCCTTCGTGCCCGGCACCGACCAGATCACCTCGCCGGTCTTCGCGTCCCGGAAGGAGGCGATGACGCCGCCGTTGCCAGCCGGATGCTCGTGCGGCGAGAACGTCTCCAGACCCGGCCGCGACGGATCCAGGTCACCGACGTGGAGCGCGTCGCCGTGCTCGAGCTCGGTGTTGTAGAGCGGCTCTCCGTCGTCGTCGATCGTCATCGCGCCGAAGACGATCTCGTCGCGCTGGTCGCCGTCGACATCGGCGGTCGAGAGCTGATGGTTGCCCTGGCCCTCGTAGGCGTCGCCCGCCTCGTCGGAGTCGAAGACCCACCGCTGGTCGAGCTCGCGGCCGTCGAAGTCCCAGGTCGCGATCACCGTGCGGGTGTAGTAGCCACGGCTGAAGATCAGGCTGGGCCGCTCGCCGTCGAGGTAGGCAACCCCGGCGAGGAAACGGTCGACCCGGTTCCCGTACGTGTCGCCCCAGTCCCCCACGTTCCCACGGACCGGGACGTAGGGGACGGTGTCGATCGCCCCGCCGGTACGTCCGTCGAAGACGGTCAGGAACTCGGGTCCGGCCAGGACGTACCCCCGCGAGTTGCGGTGGTCGGCCGCCGCGTCCCCGATCACGGTGCCCTCGCCGTCGACGGTGCCGTCGGCGGTCTTCATCGACACCTCGGCGTCGCCGTCGCTGTCCAGGTCGTAGACCTGGAACTGCGTGTAGTGCGCGCCCGCGCGGATGTTGCGGCCGAGGTCGATCCGCCACAGCCGGGTGCCGTCGAGCTCGTACGCGTCGAGGTAGACGTTGCCGGTGTAGCCGGATCGGGAGTTGTCCTGGCTGTTGGAGGGGTCCCACTTCACGACGTACTCGTACTCACCGTCGCCGTCCAGGTCGCCGACAGACGCGTCGTTGGCGCGGTAGGTGTAGGCGACGCCGTCCTTGGTGACGCCGCCGGCCGGCTTGTCGAGCGGGATGTCGAGGCTCTGGTCGCTCCACACGCCGAACTCGTCGGTGGCGTAGCGCTCGACGGCGCCGGTCAGCACACTGACGCGGTAGGTCGAGCCAGCCGTCCCGGACGGGTCGACGAGGTTGGTGCTGCCGGTGACCGGCTTCGGAGTGATGAGCTCGCCGTCGCGATAGACGTTGAACGCGATCGTCTCGGGGTCGAGGCCGAGCATCCGCCAGCCGACGTACACGCCGTCGGCGGTCTTCACCGCGACCGGTGCCCGGTCGAGCCGCTCGACCTGGCGGACGAGGTCCTTCTGCGCCGTGGCCGTGGACGGTGCGGCATGGGCCGAGACGGTGGTCAGGCCGGCGAACGCGATCGTGAGCGTCGCGGCTCCCGCGTACACGCGTGAAAGCTTCGTTCTGGGCATCTCTGCTCCTGGTTCTCGTGGGATCGGTCAGCTGGAGGCGGCGTCGAGGCCCTCGACCTCGCCGGCCAGCGGGTCGTCGAACGCCGCGACGTCGGTGGCGACCAACCGCGCCATCTGGACGGCGCCGTACTCCTGGAAGTGGGTGTTGTCCTGGGTGCCGTTGGGCCGGTTCGGGTAGACGCCCGGCTCGACCCAGAGGAAGACCTTCTTGGCCTCCTCGGCGCCGATCTCGGTGAGGTAGGCACGGCTGGAGGCGGAGAGGTCGACCAGCAGCGCGTCCGTCTCGGCGGCGAGCTCACGGGCAGCGTCGACGTACGCGGGGAAGGAGACCTTCGCGGTGCCGTCCGCGTTGTAGTCGCGGCGCGAGACCGGAGTGACGATCACCGGAGTGGCGCCGCGCTGGCGAGCGCCGTCGACGAACGTTCGCAGGTACTCCTTGTAGTCGGCGGGGGCGGCGTAGCGGTCATCGACGCCGTAGGAGTTGTCGTTGTGGCCGAACTGGCTGAACAGGTAGTCGCCCGGGCGGATGTTGAGGAGCACCGAGTCGAGTCGGCCCTGGCTGATGAAGTTCTTCGAGGACCTTCCCCCGATGGAACGGTTGGTGACGGTGACGTCGTCGGTGAGATAGCGGTCGAACATCTGCCCCCAGCCTGCCTGTGGCGCAACGGAGGCGCCGTAGGTCTGCACCGTCGAGTCGCCGGTGATCCACAGGGTCGGCTCCTCCCCCGCGTCCCGCTCGGCCTTCTTGGTGATGACCAAGGAGCTCAGGTTGGCCGCGTCGCCGGCGAACTCGATGTTGATCTGACCGTCGACGACAGCGATGTCGAACCCGGTCTCGAGGAACTCTCCGGCGGCCTTCGTGGTCCGGGCGACCTTGGCCATCTGCTCGACGGTCATCCCGATGTCGGTGGGTCCCTCGGCGTCACCGGCGACCACGTCGACGCCGTAGTCGCCGTTGGGGACGTCGATGACCAGCTCCGTGTCGCCGACGGTGACGAAGTCGCCCCTCACCGGGTCGTCGGTGCGGCGGTCGGTGCCCTTGACCCTCGCGGTGTGCACGAAGCCGATCCGCTGGCCCGGGCCCCAGGCGGAGTTGGCGTTGATCCGGGTGGCGCCGACCTTGACCTCGCCCGGGCCGAAGTCGAGGTCGATGACCCCACCGTCGGGCAGTGACGCGGCCGGCGCACTCAGGCTGGCGACGGTCGGCTCCGAGGGTATGGACCGCTGGTCACCCTCGAGGGTCTGGACCCGGTAGTAGTGGGCCTTGGTGGTGTCGACGCCGGTATGGGTGGCGTAGACCGTGCGCTGGCCGGTCGTGGCGATCGTGGTGAAGCGACCGTCGACCGAGTCCGCGTGCTGGAGGACGTAGCCGGTCGCGCCGGCGACCTCGTCCCAGCGGACCATCACCGCGTCGTCGGTGACGCGGGCCATGCGTACAGAGTCGGGGGCCGGCAGCGCGGCCTGGGCCGCCGGGGCGGTCAGGGCGGCGAGTCCGGTGAGTCCGGTGCCGAGCATCAGCACCGCGGTGAAGCCACGAACAAGAGCGGATCTGGGCATGCTGCACTCCGAGTGGTGAGAGGTTGGGGGTTCCGAAGGGGTCAGTGCTCGTGAAGGACGGCGACGCCGTACGCGGGCACCTCGAGGCGCCCCTCGGCCTGCTCCTGGCGGAGCAGCTCGAGCCCGGTCGCCGCCAGGTCGATGTCGGCGGCGGTGTGGTTGATCACGAAGAGGAAGCTCGAGCCGTCGGGGGCGTGGCGGCGGACGGCCTCCACGCCGACCGGTAGCCCGGAGACCTCCGGCTCGACGCCGGACTCGGCGAGGAGCAGGTCGACGAGGTTCGCGACGCCCTTGCCGTCGGGGCGGGTGCCGGCGTACCAGGCCGCGCCCGCACCGACCTCGTGGCGAGTCACCGCGGGGAGACCGGCGAGCGGGCCTTCGGCCCAGGTGCGTACGGCCTCGGCGCTGTGCAGGGCCGTCCGCTCGCTCCACAGGTCGGCGGTGGTGCCGTCGTCGAGGGTGAGGCGCTCGCCGTCGAGGAGCGGGTGGAACTCCTCGGTGTGGATGCCGAGCAGGTCACGGAAGGCGCCGGGATAGCCGCCGAGTCGGACGTGGTCGTGCTCGTCGACGATGCCGCTGAAGAAGGTCAGCAGCACGGTCGAGCCGGCTTCCGCCGCAGCTGCGACACGGGCAGCGTCGGCGTCGGAGACGGTGTAGAGCGTCGGCGCGACGACGACCTCGAAGTCGTCGTAGCGCTGCGACCAGAAGGCCGTCCCCCAGGCCTGGTTGAGACGGTCGATGGTCTCGTAGCGGTCGCGGAGCCAGCGGCGG
>NZ_JBHVKN010000062.1:0-25318 GCF_042798075.1 Nocardioides sp. NPDC057772 | reverse complement strand
GGTCCGGGGTCCTGCGGGCTCACGCCGAGGCCCCGAGCCGTCACCCCGAGGCCCCGAGCCGTCACCCCGAAGCCCTGTCCGGTCGGGATCAGCTCACCATGCCGTGCGGGTCGATGACGTACTTGGTGGCGGCGCCCTGGTCGAACGCGGCGTAGCCCGCCGGGGCCTCGTCGAGGCTGATCGTCTTCGCGTTGACGGCCTCGGCGATGTGGGCCTTGTCCGCGAGGATCAGGTTCATCAGCTGGCGGTTGTACTGCTTCACCGGGCACTGGCCGGTCACGAACGTGTGCGACTTCGCCCAGCCCAGGCCGAGGCGGACGCCGATCTGGCCCTGCTTGGCGGCGTCGTCGACGGCGCCCGGGTCGCCCGTGACGTACAGGCCGGGGATGCCGAGGGAAGCACCCGCCCGCGCCACGTCCATGATGTCGTTGAGGACGGTCGCGGGCTGCTCGGCGGCGTCGCGGCCGTGGCCACGGGCCTCGAAGCCGACCGCGTCGACGGCGGCGTCCACGACCGGCTCGCCGAGGATGTCGTCGATGATGTCCGCCAGGGCGTCACCGGAGGACAGGTCCGCGGTCTCGCACCCGAAGCTGGCTGCCTGCTTGAGCCGGTCCGCGTTCATGTCGCCGACGATGACGGTCGAGGCGCCGAGCAGCTGAGCCGAGTACGCCGCGGCGAGCCCGACCGGGCCGGCGCCCGCCACGTAGACCGTCGACCCGGTGGTGACACCGGCGGTGTAGGCGCCGTGGTAGCCGGTCGGGAAGATGTCGGAGAGCATCGTCAGGTCGAGGATCTTCTCCAGGGCCTGGTCTCGGTCCGGGAACTTCAGCAGGTTGAAGTCGGCGAACGGGACCATGACGTACTCAGCCTGGCCACCGAGCCAGCCGCCCATGTCCACGTAGCCGTAGGCCGCGCCGGCCCGCGCCGGGTTCACGTTGAGGCAGATGCCGGTCTTGCCCTCGTTGCACATGCGGCAACGGCCGCACGCGATGTTGAACGGGACCGAGCAGATGTCGCCCACCTCGTGGAAGAGGACGTCGTCGCCGATCTCGACGATCTCCCCGGTGATCTCGTGGCCGAGCGTCTGACCCACCGGGGCGGTCGTCCGGCCGCGCACCATGTGCTGGTCGCTGCCGCAGATGTTGCTCGTCACGAGCTTGAGGATCACCGCGTGCGGTGCCGCACGCTTGATGCCGAGACCGCTGACGACATCCTGGGGGAGCTCCAGCTTCGGGTAGTCGATGGACTCGACGGCCACCTCTCCCGGCCCCTTGTAGACGACGACTCTGTTGTCTGCCATGGCGTCTCTTCTTCCTGCCCCCGGGGACGGGGGCGTCCGGCGTACTCAGGTTTTCAGGGTTGTTTCTCATAGCGAAACAGCAGCGCTATATGAAACAAACTAGACCGTCGACGGTATCGGCATCAAGACCCTGATGTGACCGATTTCATGTCGCGTTCGGTGGTGCCCGGTCGTGTGCGACGCGCCTACCCGGCAGTAGGGGTGACGAGGCGAATCCGGCAGGGAGGCATACTGTTTCAGCATGAGCAACACGAGCGAAACACGGAGCACGACCGTTCACTCAGTGGACCGCGCCATCTCCATCCTCCAGGTGCTCGCCCGTCGGGGTGCTGTCGGCGTCACGCCGATCTCTGAGGAACTGGGGGTGCACAAGTCCACGGTCTTCCGGCTGCTGGCCACCCTCGAGGCTCGCGGACTGGTGGAGCAGAACGCGAGCCGCGGCCACTATCAGCTCGGCTACGGCGTCATCCAGCTGGCCGCCGGCGCGACCCGCAAGCACGACCTCTCGGTCACCAGTCGTCCGATCTGTATGGCGTTGGCCGACGAGGTCGGGGAGACCGTCAACATCGTCATCAACGACGGTGAGGAGGCCATCACGATCGACCAGGTGATCGGGAGTGCCGAGATCACCTCGGTGAACTGGGTCGGACAGAGAAGCCCCTTGCACACCACCGCGTCTGGCCAGGTCTTCCTGGCGATGATGCGGCCGGACGAACGTCGACACATCCTGGAGCGCGGGCTCGAGCGCTACACCGAGCAGACCGTGGTCGACCCGGTGCGGCTGGAGGAGCAGCTCGCCGAGGTGAGGAGGCTGGGCTACGCCTACTCCGTCGACGAGCACGAGATCGGCCTCGCCGGGGTGGCTGCGCCGATTCGATCTCTGGGTGGTGGCGTGATCGCCGCGGTGGTGGTTTCGGGTCCGTCGTTCCGCATCACCTCCGAGAACGCGCCCGAGCTGGCCGAGCACGTGCTTGCCGCCGCAGCGGCGATCTCCGAGCGAAACGGCTTCCCGAAGGCTGAGTGACCGGCCCCGGCCGAGGCGACGAATCGGCCCGCGAAGTGGCCCGCATGCCAAGTGCATGCGGGCCGCTTCGCGTGCGGCGTAAAGCGCTCGTAAATCTGTGAGGGAATCCACACGGGCCCGTTGACAGGCTCTCGAAACGCGCGGCAGAATCGTGTTGCGTTCTGCGCAGCAGTTTTGCAGAGTGAAACACCGTCGTCTGGCGGGCCGCCGTTATCTGAACCCGGAATCTGCCCGGTTTGAGCGTGGGAGACATCAACGTGACGCGAATGAGCATCGAAACGACGCCTGTGGAGCTGGCGTCCCTGGCGGACAAGCGAGCAGCCGGCTTCGGCCTCGAGGCGCCCTTCTACACGAGCCCGGAGATCTACGAGCAGGACCTCGATCTCGTCTTCGGTCAGCACTGGATCTTCGCCGTCGCCGAGGCGGAGATCCCGGACCCCGGTGACTACGTCACCGTCGACCTGGGACCCCACTCCGTGATCGTCGTCCGCGACGACGACGAGAACGTCCGCGCCTTCCGGAACGTCTGCCGTCACCGCGGATCTCGACTGCTCGAGTCGGGTTGCGGCTCGATCGGCAACATCGTGTGCCCCTACCACCAGTGGACCTACCGGGTCGACGGCAGCCTGATCTTCGCCGAGTCGCAGGCCGACACCTTCGAGTACGACAAGTTCGGACTCAAGCCGGTGAACGTGCGTGCGGTCGGCGGGCTGGTCTTCCTCTGCCTGGCCGACGAGCCGCCTGCCGACTTCGACGAGGTCAGTGAGCTCATCGAGCCCTACCTGAAGCCCTATGGCCTCGCCTCGGCAAAGATCGCCCACCAGACCGACATCGTCGAGGAGGGCAACTGGAAGCTGGTGATGGAGAACAACCGCGAGTGTCACCACTGCGACGCCTCCCACCCTGAGCTGCTCACCGCGTACTTCCCGATCAGTCGCTACGACGCCGAGGACGTGCCGCCTCGCCTGCAGCAGGTCTTCGAGCGCTACCTCGAGGCACAGGCCGAGCTGGAGAAGGCCCGCGAGGCGATCGGCTTCCCGAACGGGGACGTCTGCCAGCTGGAGGGCAAGGCGACGGGGTTTCAGATCTCCCACCTGCCGCTCGACGGTGCCGGCGCCTCGTTCGGCCCCGACGGACAGCAGCTCTGCGCGAAGCTGATGGGGTCCATCGAGGACCCGCGGTTCGGCGACCTGTCGCTGCACATGCAGCCCAACTCGTGGTTCCACTTCCTCGGTGACCACGCCGTCGTCTTCTCGGTGATCCCGCTGGCCGTCGACCGGACCTTGGTCCGGACGACCTGGCTGGTGAACCCGGAGGCCGTCGAAGGCGTCGACTACTCGGTCGAGTCGCTCACCTCCGTCTGGCGTGCCACCAACGACCAGGACCGCGTCCTGGTCGAGGGCACCCAGCGAGGGGTGACGGACCCTGGCTACGTACCCGGTCCGTACTCAGAGGTCGAGGGTGAGGTCGATGCATTCGTCACCTGGTACGTCCAACGCATCCAAGCCAACGCCTAGTCGGAGCGCGGGAGGAGATATGACCATCATCGAGACCGACATCCCGAAGGTGTCGGAGCCGAACTCCTTCGGACTGCAGAACGGCCGCCCGGCGCCCGTTCGCAGCAAGCGGATGCTCGAGCCCTGCTGGGCCGAGAGCGACGTGATGGACCTGGTGTGCAGCCAGGTGCTCGCGGTCACCCATGATGTGAAGACCTTCGTCTTCACGACCCCCGAGCGGCGCCCCTTCGACTTCGAGGCGGGCCAGTTCATCACCATCCGGGTCGAGATCGACGGCGAGCTGATGACGCGCTGCTACACCATCGCGTCACCGCCGACCAGGCCCGACCGGCTCGCCATCACGGTCAAGCGGGTTCCTGACGGCGTGGTGTCGAACTGGCTCCACGACAACCTCGAGCCCGGCACCTGGATCTCGATGCACGCCCCGGCGGGTGCGTTCGTCCTGCCGGAGGAGGACGCGCCCAAGTACCTCTTCCTCTCGGCGGGAAGCGGGATCACCCCGGTGCTGTCGATGACGAGGACGCTGTACGACCTCGGCTCCGAGGCGGACATCCTCTTCGTGCACAGCGCACGTACGCCGGCCGACATCATCTACCGCGGCGAGCTCGAGGCGATGGCACGTCTGATGCCCAACCTCCGGGTGGCGGAGATCTGTGAGGGCGACGCCCCTACGGAGCGGTGGATGGGGCTGCAGGGCCGCATCTCCAAGCCGGTGCTCGAGATCCTGGCGCCCGACCTCAACGAGCGCGAGACGTACATCTGTGGTCCGGCCGGCTACATGGCCGCCGCGAAGTCGCTGCTCGAAGAGCTCGGCTATGACATGGAGAAGTACCACGAGGAGAGCTTCGACTTCGGCGCTCCCGAGGTTCCTGCCCCGACGGCGGTGCCGCCGATCGAGCAGGATGCCGAGGAGGAGGCTGCTGCCGGGTTCTCGGTCGAGTTCGCGCGCAGCGGGAAGATGATCACCTGCGGTCCGGACCAGACCATTCTGGAGGCCGCGATCGCCGCCGGCATGCGTCCGATGTCCGCCTGCGGCCAGGGCATGTGCGGCACCTGCAAGGTGTCGATGCTCGCCGGCGAGGTCGACATGAAGCACAACGGCGGCATCCGGCCCAAGGAGGTCGCCAACAACAAGGTGCTGATCTGCTGCTCCAAGCCGCTGGGTGACATCCAGCTGGACTGCTGAAGTACACAGCTCCGGTGGCTGTCGGGTCGGTGACCCGATCCGGCAGCCACCGGGTGTCAGAGGACCTGGCGGATCTCACGCTCGAAGCCGCCGATGTGCTCGAGGGTGAGCTTCTCGGCCCGGTCGGCGTCGCCGTCGGCCACCGCGTTGAGGAGCTGCGCCTGCTCGACGACGTGGTGGGCCAGGTCGGGGAGGCGGTCGATCACCATCCACCAGATCCGGATGGCGAGGTTGTCGTACCTGATCAGGATGTCCTCGAGGTGAGCGTTTCCGCTCGACCGGTAGATCAGGCCGTGGGCGGCCTTGTCGATCTGCATCAGCGCGGTGCGGTCGCCGTCGCCCAGCTGGCCCTTGCCGATCTGGGCCGCGAGAGCGCGCATCTGCTCGCGCTGCTGCGCCGTCGCTCGCTCGGCGGCGGCGCGGGAGGCGTAGGGCGCGAGCTGGCGCCGGATCTCGGCGATCGCGCTGAGCTCGGTCGCGTCGATGGTCGTCGCGAAGGTGCCGCGGCGCGGGAAGGAGTGGACCAGGTGGTCGGCCTCGAGGCGCTTGATCGCCTCGCGGACCGGGGTGCGGCCCATGCCGATGGCCGCGGCGATCTGACCGTCGTTGATCGGCGCCCCCGGCCGGATGTCGAGCATCACCAGGCGATCGCGGATGTAGAGGTAGGCCTGCTCGGCGAGTGAGCTGGCGGGCGGATTCGCCGTCGTTGCCAGGATCTCGTCAACCGTCATCGAGTCGTGCCCCACTTGTCCGTCGTGGCCTGTGCGATTTTTGCCATCCTAGTCTGATACATCAGTCGCCGGGTAGCGGCGTGCCGAACACCTGCAGGAGCCGCTCCGCCTTCCAGCCCGTCTCGGCGTACTCGTCCTGGGCGGTCGAGTGGACGGTGATCCCGCCACCGGTGCCGAGCTCCCAGGTGCCGTCGCCGGTGGTGGTGAGGCTCCGGATCACGACGCCCAGGTCGGCCCGGCCGTCGGGTGCGATCCAGCCGAAGGCGCCGGAGTACACCCCACGGGCGGTGGACTCGACGTCGCGGATGATCTCCATGGTCCGCAGCTTCGGTGCGCCGGTCATCGAGCCGGCGGGGAAGAGGGCACGCAGGGCTCCGATGCTGCTGACGTCGTCGCGCAGCCGGCCGCGCACGGTCGTCACGAGCTGGTGGACCGAGGCGTAGGACTCGACCGCCATCAGCGACGGCACCGAGACCGAGCCGGGCTCGCACACCATCGCCAGGTCGTTGCGGAGGAGGTCGACGATCATCAGGTTCTCGGCGCGGAACCGGGGGTTCGAGGCCAGATCGCGACGGAGTGCCTCGTCCTCGGCGGGTGTCGCGCCGCGCGGGGTGGTGCCCTTGATCGGGCGGGTCTCGATCATCCGGTCGGCGTCGATGGTGGCGTAGCGCTCGGGGGAGGAGCTGAGCAGGCGGAAGCCGTGATGCTGGATGAAGCCGGCGTAGGGGGCGGGGTTGAGGTCGCGGAGCCGTAGGTAGGCGACCGCCGGGTCGACGTCGTCCTGCACCTGGACCCGGTGGGTCAGGTTCACCTCGTAGGTGTTGCCGGCCCGGAGCTCTCGCTGAACCTCGTCGAAGGCGCGTACGTAGGCGGCCGGGGTGTCCCGGGCGTGTCGCGCCGGCCGGTGCCGCGCCCGGCCGGCCGTGCGTGCCGGCGGCGCCTCGACCGTCGCGTGCCGCGTACGCATCCAGACCGCGTCGGGCATCGAGCGTTCGCCTGGGTGGTCCGCTCTGGCCGGCAGGTCGGGACGGCAGGCGTAGCCGAAGTAGCCGACCCAGATCTCGTCGGGCGAGGTGCGGGCGAGCTCGTCCTCGAGGATGGTGAAGATGTCCCCGTCGACCGGGCTCGCCTCCCCGCCGCGATGCCGCAGCACCTGGCGGCGGGCGGCGTCGTAGGTGAGTGAGACGTCCTCGTCGCGCAGGGCACCCATGATCGACCCTCGGGTCGCCCCGTCCCCGGGGCCCGCGTCGAGCCAGAAGCACCGCGGATGGGTGCTCGCCATCTCGGCGAACCGCTCCTCGGTGGTCGTTGCCATCGCCTGGATCATGAACCGGCCTTCTGAAAGTCACAGTATCGACAACTAGTATATCAGTGTTAGTCTCTCGGTCATGTCGGATCGAGCGGGCAGGGTTCTGCGGCTGTTGGGCCACCGGAGGGCGAGTGCTGCGGTGCTCGCTCCGGGCGCCGCGCTGGCCGAGCTCGGCCTGTCCGTCTCCGAGATCGAGCCGCCCCTCATGACCCACGTCCCCGCGGTTCGCGCCGGGGCGTTCGTCTTCACGTCGGGCCAGCTGCCGATCCGCGACGGCAAGCTGCTCGCAACCGGCAGGATCGGCGACACGCTCGGGCTGGCCGATGGCCAGGCATGTGCGCAATGGTGCGCGATCAACGCTCTGTCGGCGATCAGGTCCGAGACCGGCGATCTCGGGCAGGTGAAGCGCATCGTCAAGGTCGTGGCGTACGTCGCCTCCGGCCCGCTGTTCACCGACCAGGCCTTGGTCGCCAATGGTGCCTCGGAGCTTCTGGGTGCGGCGTTCGGCGAGGCGGGGCGGCATGCGCGCTCCGCGGTCGGGGTCTCGGCACTGCCTCTGGACGCACCGGTCGAGCTCGAGCTCGTCGTCCAGATCTGACCCTTGCCTAGTGTGATGCATCACATATAAGGTGACTAGTATATCAGCGTCTGCCCGCGTAGCGCCCCACTGAAGTGCCGCCACCCGGAGCCTCGATGGCACCGACAGATGCTGCTCATCCCAAGAGCTCTCGATCGGAGTGCGTCATGAGATCATCTACCGGCAACGGAGACCTTTCGCCAGAAGCGTCGCCACGCCACAAGTCCGTCGGACAGAACGGCACCGCCACCCATCCGGCCCTCGACTGTCCGCCCGAGGAGCCCGCCAAGAACGCCGGCGGCCTCGACCGCGTCGTCTTCGGCGTGACCGCGGTCATCGCGGTCGCGTTCCTCGTGTGGGGATTCGTCAGCACCGACTCCCTGGCGTCGGTCTCGGGGAAGTCGCTGTCCTGGGTGATGTCCAACCTCGGGTGGCTCTTCGTCACCGCGGCGTCGACCTTCGTCGGGTTCGTGCTGTGGCTGGCGTTCGGCAAGTTCGGGAACATCCCGCTCGGCCGGGACGGCGAGGAGCCCGAGTTCCGGACGGTCTCGTGGATCACGATGATGTTCAGCGCCGGCATGGGGATCGGCCTGATCTTCTACGGCGTCAGTGAGCCGGTCAGCCACTTCGTCTCGCCGCCGCCGGGTGCGGTCGGCGAGGGGGAGGCCGAGAAGATCCAGACGGCGATGGCCACGACCCTCTTCCACTGGAGCATCCACCCTTGGGCGATCTACGCCCTGGTCGGCCTGGCGATCGCGTACAGCGTCTTCCGCAAGGGTCGCGGTCTGCTCCTGAGCGCGGTGTTCGAGCCGCTCCTCGGGCGCCACGCCCACGGGGCCGGTGGCAAGGTCATCGACATGCTCGCGATCTTCGCGACGCTCTTCGGGTCGGCGGCGTCGTTGGGGCTGGGGGCGCTCCAGATCCGCAGCGGCCTCGAGATCGTCGGCGGTCTCGGCCGCACCGGCAACGGCATCCTGGTCGGGATCATCGCGGTGCTCACTGTCGGATTCGTCCTCTCCGCGGTCTCCGGCGTGGCCAAGGGGATCCAGTGGCTGGCGAACACCAACATGGTGCTGGCCGTCGGGCTCGCGCTGTTCGTCTTCGTGGCCGGTCCGACCGTGTTCATCCTGAGCCTGGTCCCCACCAGCGTCGGAAGCTACTTCCAAGAGGTCGCGATGATGTCGGCGCGTACGTCGGCAGAGGGGTCCGAGACCGCGTCGTGGCTGTCGGGGTGGACGGTCTTCTACTGGGCCTGGTGGCTCTCCTGGACACCGTTCGTCGGCATGTTCATCGCCCGGATCTCGCGCGGCCGCACCATCCGACAGTTCGTCATCGGTGTGCTGCTGGTCCCGTCGCTGGTCAGCCTGGCCTGGTTCGCCATCTTCGGTGGTGCGGCCATCGACCTGCAGCAGGGCGGCGTCGACATCGCCGGTGCGGGCGGTGTGGAGACGCAGCTGTTCACCACGCTGGAGTCCTTCCCGCTCGCCACGGTGACCAGTGTCGTGGTCATGGTGCTGGTCGCGATCTTCTTCGTCTCGGGTGCGGATGCCGCCTCGATCGTCATGGCCACGCTCTCCGAGCGTGGCTCCATCGAGCCGGGCAAGCCGACCGTCATCTTCTGGGGTGTCGCCACCGGTGCCGTCGCAGCGGTGATGCTCCTGGTCGGCGGCTCCGACGCACTGAGCGGGCTGCAGACCGTCACGATCGTCGCGGCCGTACCGTTCGTGCTGGTCATGGTCGGGTTGTGTGTCGCCCTGGTGAAGGACCTGCGGGAGGACCCGCTGGTCGTCCGTGCCCAGTACGCCTCCAAGGCTGTCGAGCAGGCCGTCGTCTACGGGGTCTCGGAGCACGGTGACGACTTCGTCATCAGGGTCTCCCGTGATCCGGATGCGCCCGCCGACGAGTCGGTCGAGGAGCTGGCCGAGGAGCTGGCCGAGGAGCTGGCCGATGAGCTCGACGAGCTGGCCGAGGAGGCCGACGGGAAGGCCGAGCTGCCCAGGTCGGCCAGCTAGCACGAGTCGCGAAGGAGCGGTTGTGGTGAAGCGAGACGCGAACGGCGCGTACTCCGTGGAGGATCCGGTGGACGCGCTCAGCGTCACCGAGCCGAAGACCTGGGCCGCGGGCGTGCCCGCGGTGCGGAAGGCGATCGAGTATTCGCTGACGCAGACATCGGTGCGGCGTACGGCGTTGACGTTGCTGAACCTCAACCAGGCCGGTGGGATGGACTGCCCGGGGTGCGCGTGGCCGGAGCCCGGGCACCGGCACAAGAACGAGTACTGCGAGAACGGCGCCAAGCACATCGCCGACGAGGCGACGTCGCGTCGGGTGACGCGGGAGTTCTTCGCGCAGCACTCGATCGCCGAGCTGGACGAGAAGTCGGACTACTGGCTCAACCAGCAGGGCCGGCTGACCGAGCCGATGGTCAAGCGGCCCGGGGCGACCCACTACGAGCCCATCACCTGGGACGACGCGTTCCGGACCATCGGTGAGGAGCTCAACGGCCTGGACTCTCCCGACGAGGCGATGTTCTACGTCTCGGGCAGGCTCAACAACGAGGCCGCCTTCCTGCTGCAGCTCTTCGCCCGGGCGTACGGCACCAACAACCTGCCGGACTGCTCGAACATGTGCCACGAGTCGAGCGGCACGGCCCTGAACGAGACGCTCGGGATCGGCAAGGGCAGCGTCCAGCTCGAGGACATCTACAACGCGGACCTGGTGTTCGTGGTCGGCCAGAACCCGGGCACGAACCACCCGCGGATGTTGTCTGCGCTGGAAGAGACCAAGCAGCGCGGCGGCAAGGTGATCGCGGTGAACACGCTGCCCGAGGCGGGTCTGATGCGGTTCAAGAACCCCCAGAAGGCCCGCGGCGTGGTGGGCCGCGGCACCGCGATCGCCGACCAGTTCCTGCAGATCCGAGCCGGTGGCGACCTCGCGCTGTTCCAGATGCTCAACCGCCTCCTGCTCGAGGCTGACCAGGAGGCCGGCGGCGGCGTGCTCGACTGGGAGTACATCGCGGAGTACACGACCGGGTTCTACGCCTTCGCCGAGCACGCCCGCACGATCACCTGGGAGGACGCGCTCGAGGCCACCGGGCTGACCCGTGAGCAGATCGAGGCGGTCCACGAGCAGGTGCTGGCCAGCCGGTCGGTCATCGTCTGCTGGGCGATGGGGCTGACCCAGCACAAGCACGGGGTGCCGACGATCCGTGAGGTGGTCAACTTCCTGATGTTGCGGGGCAACATCGGCAAGCCCGGTGCCGGGGTGTGCCCGGTCCGCGGCCACTCCAACGTGCAGGGCGACCGGACGATGGGCATCTGGGAGAAGGTGCCGGACTCCTTCCTCGACGCGCTGCGCGCCGAGTTCAGGTTCGAGCCGCCGCGCAAGCACGGGTATGACTCGGTCGAGGGAGTCCGGGCGATGCGGGACGGGCGGGCGAAGGTCTTCATGGGCGTCGCCGGCAACTTCGTCCGGGCGATCTCGGACAGCGACGTCGCCGAGGCCGCGCTGCGGAGCTGTCGGCTGACCGTCCAGGTCTCCACCAAGCTCAATCGATCCCACACGGTGGTCGGTGAGACGGCACTCATCCTGCCCACCCTGGGCCGCAGCGACATCGACGTCCAGGCCAGCGGTGAGCAGTTCGTGACGGTCGAGGACTCGATGAGCGCCGTGCACGCCACCCGCGGCAAGCTCGAGCCGGCCTCCGAGCACCTGCTCAGCGAGGTCGCGATCGTCTCCCGGATCGCGCGGGCCACCATCGGTGACCGTCACGGCATCCGCTGGGCGGACTTCGAGGCCGACTACGCCCGGATCCGCGACCGGATCGCCCGGGTGGTGCCGGGGTTCGAGAACTTCAACGAGCGGATCAAGGACCCGAAGGGGTTCGTGCTCCCGAACCCGGTCAACTCCGGCCTCTACCGCACGCCGAGCGGCAAGGCCGTCTTCACCCGCAACGACCTGACCTGGCTGGAGGCCCCTCCGGGGCATCTGATCCTGCAGACGCTGCGCTCCCACGACCAGTGGAACACCATCCCGTACGCCATGGACGACCGCTATCGCGGCATCCACCATGCTCGTCGCATCGTCATGGTCAACCCGGCCGACATCGCCGAGCTGGGGTTCGCCGACGGCGACCGCGTCGACATCGTCGGGGTCTGGGAGGACGGTGTGGAGCGGCGGGCACCGGGGTTCACCCTCGTCGCCTATCCGGCGAGCCGGGGGTCGGCGGCTGCGTACTATCCGGAGACGAACGTCCTGGTGCCGCTCGACAGCGTCGCCGAGGGGAGCAACACGCCGACGTCGAAGGGTGTCGTGGTTCGGCTCGAGCGGGCCGGAGCGGCTTCTGGCTGATGCGCGCCATGGCTGTAGATTCGTACCCGTGAAGAGGCCTCGAAGTTCCAACCGCTCATCCTGGATCGAGATCAGGGGTGAGCGGGCCTGATGGACAGTCAGACATTCCTCGCACTCGGGCTGGTGCTGGTCTTCGTGCTGGTCGGAGGTGTTTTCGCCGCGACCGAGCTGGCGCTCGTGTCCTTGCGGGAGAGCCAGCTGGCGGCCATGGAGAGGCAGGGGTCTCGTGGAGCGCGGGTGGCGGAGGTCGCGCGCAACCCCAACCGTTTCCTTGCCGCGGTGCAGATCGGGGTGACCGTCGCGGGCTTTCTCTCCGCGGCCTACGGCGGGTCGACGATCGCTCCGGACGTCGCGCCCTACCTCGAGCGTCTCGGTCTGGGGGAGGCGCTCGCCGAGACCGTCGCGCTGATCGTGCTGACCCTGTTCATCGCCTATCTCTCCCTGGTGCTGGGCGAGCTGGTGCCCAAGCGGCTGGCGCTGCAGAAGGCCGCCGGCATCTCGCTGGCCGTGGCGCCGGTGCTGGACCGGTTCGCGAGCGTGATGCGGCCGGTGATCTGGCTGCTCTCGGTCTCCACCGACGCCGTCGTACGTCTGCTCGGCGGCGACCCGAAGGCCGCGGCCGAGGAGGTCTCGGAGGAGGAGCTGCGGGAGATGGTCTCGACCAACCGGGACCTCGAGGAGGACGAACGCCGGATCCTCCGCGACGTCTTCGCCACCACCGAGACGACGTTGAAGGAGGTGATGCGCCCACGTGGCGACGTCACCTTCATGACGGCCTCGATGCCGCTTCCCGAGGCGGCCGAGGCGGTCCGCGACCTGCCCTACTCCCGTTACCCGGTCACCGGTGAGGGCTTCGACGACATCCTCGGCTTCCTGCATGTCCGTGACCTGCTCGGTGTCGACGCCACCGACCAGCGCACGATCCGCGACGTCTGCCGGCCGGTGCTCGCGCTGCCCGGGAGCAAACGGGTGATCCCATCGATCGCCACCATGCGCGAGGGCGGCACCCACCTGGCGGTGGTCGTCGACGAGTACGGCGGCACCGACGGCATCGTGACCCTCGAGGACCTCGTCGAGGAGATGATCGGCGACATCCGTGACGAGTACGACCACGGCGAGGCGCGAATCCGTGACTACGGCGACCTGTCCCGGATCGACGGCGCGATGACCATCGAGGACTTCGCGGACACGACCGGGATCGAGCTGGAGGACGGCGGCTACGAGACCGTCGCGGGCTACCTCATCTCGCGACTCGGCCACATCCCGCAGGTCGGGGAGGTGCTGGCCGTCCCGGGCGCCACCTTGGAGGTGGCCGCCCGGAACGGCAACCGGGTCACCGAGCTTGCGTTGCACCCCGAGACGCCGCCTCCGGCACCGGAGTGAGCACGGTCCCGTCGGCGAGCCAGCGGTCGAGGTTGTCCAGGGTCAGCTGCTCCATGGCTGCCCGGGTCTCGACGGTGCCGCTGGCCAGGTGGGGGAGGAGCACCACGTTGTCCAGCGTCATCAGCTCGTGGGGGATCTCGGGCTCATCGGTGTAGACGTCCAGCCCGGCGCCGGCGATGCCGCCCTCGAGCAGCAGCTCGACCAGCGCGTCCTGGTCGACCACGGAGCCACGCGCGATGTTGATGAGGTAGCCCTCGGGCCCGAGCGCCTCGAGCACCTTGCGATCCACGAGGTGCTGCGTACCGCTGCCGCCGGAGGTGGCGAGCACCAGGATGTCGGCGTCGGCGGCGAGCTCGGCGGGGGAGGCGGCGTAGGTGTAGGGGGATTCGGGTACCTCGCGACGGGAGTGGTAGGAGACCGGGCAGCCGAACGCCTCGAAGCGGGTCGCGATCGCCTGGCCGATCCGGCCCAGGCCGAGGATGCCGACGCGCTTTCCAGAGACCCTGCGGGTCAGCGGATAATTGCCGGCCCGCGGCCAGTCGCCGCGGCGTACGAACCGGTCGGCGGCGCTCAGTCCGCGCAGGGTGTCGATGGCCAGGCCGATGGCGGTGTCGGCCACGCAGTCGGTCAGCACGTCGGGGGTGTTCGAGACCAGTACGCCTCGCTCGACGGCGGTCTCGACGTCGATGGCGTCGTAACCGACCCCGAAGTTCACGATCGCGCCGAGCGAGGGTAGCTGCGCCATCAGCTCGGCGGTCACGCCCGTGCGGCCGGTGGTGACCACGGCGCCGATCGACGGTCCGTGCTCGGCGAGGAAAGCCGCCCGGGTGTCGTCCTCGGGCAGCACGAGAGCGTCGTAGCGCTCGATGAGGGTCGCGGCCAGCGACGGCTTGAGCGGTCCCACCTGGAGGATGCGGCGGTTCACGGGTTCTCCTGTCGTTCGGGTGACCCTCTCGAGGCTAGGTAGCGATCGCGACACGCGTCCAAGATCGTCACGGCATCGTTCGATGCCGTGGCGCGTCGGATCCCGGCTCGGGGCCGGTGCGCAGCCGCTTCTGCCACGCCTCCTGGTCCCACGTGGCGGGTTCGGTGCGGCGTACGAACTGCTCGACCGTCATCACGAAGCGCCCGGGGTCGGACCGGAACGGGAAGTGGCCGGCGCCGCGGAACACGTCGAGCGATGCGTACGGCATCGCCAGCCGCGCCTGCCCGGCATGTCGGAACGGGATGACCCCATCACGGTCGCCCCAGATCATCAGCGTCGGGATGTCCTCGACCAGGTAGCTACGGTCGAGCATCGTGACGACCTGGCCGTGCCAGTCGACGACCGAGCGCAGTGTCCGGGCGAAGGCCTGGCGGGAGCGGGCGTCGGGCAGCGCGTCGAAGATCCGGGCCAGGTCGGTGGCGTCGACGCCGAGGTCGTGATCCAGGCGGCGTAGCAGAGCGAGGGAGGCGGAGAACCCGGTGCGTGAGAACGGCAGCCGCAGCAGCGTGAGCAGCTCCGGTGCGAGCGGCAGGCTCGCCAGTCGAAGCCAGGCCGAGACGCCACGCCCGGAGCCGCCGTTGGAGACCAGCACGATCCGCTCGACCAGATGTGGGTACTGGTAAGCGAGCTGCATCGCGATGCCCCCGCCGAGGGAGTGGCCGACCAGGGTGACCCGCTCCACGTCCAGCACGGCCAGAAGGTCGCGCATGCCGTTGGCGAACCCGCCGATCGAGTAGTCGGCGCGCGGCTTGTCGGAGTCGCCGTGCCCGAGGAGGTCGGGGGCGATCACGAGGTGGTTCTCGGCGAACAGGGGCAGCACCTCGTCCCACGTCCGTGAGCTGTCGCCGATCCCGTGGATGAACATGATCGCGGAGCCTTCGCCGCCGATGCGGTACGCCCGCCTGTAGCCGTGGATCTCCCGCGACTCCTCCACGATCGCCCGCGTCATGACTGCACGCTAGCCGCCGTGGGTTTCAAGGATGTTGCGGCTTCGCCACGACGTATGCGAAGCCTCGAGGGTTTCGAGGAACAGGCTCACGAGCGGAGCGTCGTTGTCGGCACGCCAGGCGACGTGCAGGTCCACCATGGGGACGGGGCTGTGGAGACGGACCGGGGTCAGGCCGCTACCGGAACGGGCGAACTGGACGGCGCGGGACTCTGAGGCGAAGGCGAGCAGTTGGTGGGCTCTGACCAGGATCCCGGTGGCCGCCGGGTCGTCCGTGACCTCGGCGACGTCCAGCTCGATGCCCGCCTCGGCCGAGGCCTGCTGGATGACGTCGTACATGGCGGGGGACTGGCCGCGGTCGAACATCACGCACGGGTTCCGGGCCAGCTCCATGAACGGCGCTGCCGGGCGGTGGGCCCAGCGGTGCTTCGGGCCGACGACGCCGCACAGGCGCAGCGACATCAGGCTGCGTGACCGGAGATCCGGAGCGGCGGGCCGTCCGTAGAGCAGGCCCACGTCGAGTCGGCCGGCTGACAGCGCCGTGAGCTGAGGGCCGGAGCGGAGCTCCTCGAGATGGACGCGTACGCCCGGGTGTTCGTGCCGGAGCCGCTGGAGCGTGCCGGGGAGGACGTGGTGCGCCGCGGCGAAGTTGAATCCGATCGCGAGCGACCCGAGATGGCCCTCGGCGGCGTCGCGGGCGGAGCGGGTGGCCTTGCTGAGGTGGAAGAGCACGGCACGAGCGTTCGGCTCGAAGGCGCGGCCCGCGTCGGTGAGCTCCACGGTGTGCGAGGACCGCTCGACCAACTTTGTGCCCACCGACTGCTCGAGACGCTGAAGGTGCTGGCTCAGGGTCGGCTGGGCGAGGTGCAGCCGGGTGGCCGCACGTCCGAAGTGCCGCTCCTCGGCGATCGCCAGGAACGACTCCAACAGCCTGGTGTCCATCTCGCCTCCTAGGATCCACGACGAGCGTGGCGTGCGTCGATCAATGGCGCGTGTCGCTCCGATGAACCGTTCGGGTCTTTCGATCGAGCGATGCCGGAAACCAATCGGAGCAGGTCAGCAGGGCTGATCCGTCGCGTCCGGAGCCCGTCGAGGCGGTCCGCTCGGGTTGGTCGGACGGCTGGTTCATCCGCACGACACCGGGCACTGGTCGGCTTCTTCGCGACCGCACCTCTCACGTCCCCCTCATCCGTACGGAGTCGCCATGCCTGCGTCCTCGCCCCTCGGTCCTCTCGGTCGCCGTTCGCTCCTCCTGGGAGGAGCCGCCGCCGGGTCCACCCTCTTCCTTCCCGCTCGGTCCGCCGCTACGCCGCTGCTGGCGCGGTCCGGACGTCCGATGCTCACCGACGGCATCCAGTCGGGTGACGTGTCGGCCTCGGCCGCCGTCGTCTGGGCTCGCGCCGACCGCGTCGCCCGGATGTATGTCGACGTCAGTCCGACGGAGACGTTCCGGCGCGTTCGTCGCGTGCGTGGCCCCGTGCTCGACCCCCGCACCGACCTGACCGGGAAGACCCTCCTGCGGGGACTGCCGGCCGGCCAGGAGGTCCACTACCGGGTCGTCCTCGCCGATCCCGACGACGACACCCTGACCGGAGAGCCGCAGGTCGGACGGTTCCGTACGTCACCCACCGGCGCCTCCGACATCCGGTTCGTGTGGTCCGCCGACCTCGGCGGCCAGGGATGGGGCATCGACCGCTCGCGTGGTGGCTACCGGATCTTCGAGTCGATGCGACGGCTCTCCCCGGACTTCTTCCTCTGCTCCGGGGACCTGATCTACGCCGATGGCGTGATCCCCAGCGAGAAGCCGCTGTCCGACGGGACCGTCTGGCGCAACGTCGTCACGCCGGCGAAGTCGAAGGTCGCCGAGACCCTTGATGAGTACCGCGGCAACTATCGCTACAACCTGCTCGACGACAACCTGCGTCGGTTCAACGCCGAGGTCGCCCAGATCAACTCCTGGGACGACCACGAGGTCATCAACAACTGGTATCCGGGTGAGATCCTCGACGACCCTCGCTACACCGAGAAGCGGGTCGACGTGCTCGCCGCCCGCGCCCGGCAGGCCTTTCACGAATACCTGCCGACCCGCACTCGCAGCGACGACGGCCGGATCTACCGGGTCCAGCGCTACGGCGAGCTCCTCGACGTCTTCGTGCTCGACATGCGGTCCTACAAGGACCCGAACACGCCCGGCCGGGAGACGGTCAGCGACGGCGGCGTGTTCGGTCGCCGGCAGCTCGCCTGGCTCAAGGAGCAGCTGAAGGCCTCGCGGGCGACGTGGAAGGTGCTCGCCGCGGACATGCCACTGAGTCTCGTCGTCCCGGACGGCACCGCGATCGAGGCGCTCGCCCAGGGCGACCACGGCAGCCCGCTCGGCAGGGAGCTCGAGATCGCCGAGCTCCTTGCGTACGCCAAGCGGAACCGGATCGGCGGGATGGTCTGGCTCACCGGCGACGTGCACTACACCGCGGCGCACCACTACCAGCCCTCGCGTGCCGCGTTCACCGACTTCGACCCGTTCTGGGAGTTCGTCTCCGGGCCGCTCAACGCCGCGGTGGGGGTCGAGCCCGAGCCCAACCCGGTCGACAGCACCTTCGGCCCCGAGGTCGTCTTCTCGAAGGGCGCACCCTCCCTCGAGGTCAGCAACCCCGGGTTCGGCTACCAGTACTTCGGCGAGGTGAGCATCGACGGCGAGTCGCGAGTGATGACGGTCCGTCTGCGAGACATCGACGGCGCGGTCGCCCACTCCGTCGAGCTGGCGCCTCCGGGGCTTGCCTTCCAGCGCGCTTGAATCTCTAGCGTCGGGGCCATGGAGACGACGACCAGGACATGGATCATCACCGGCGCGAGCTCGGGTCTCGGCCGGGCGCTGGCCGAGGCCGCGCTGGAGCGTGGCGAGCGAGTGCTCGGCACCGCGCGGCGTGCGGACCGGTTCGACGCGCTGAAGGAGCGGTACGGGGATCGGCTGGTGGCTGTCGAGCACGACGTGCGCGACGTCCAGGGCGCGGCCGCGGTGGTGCGGCGTGCGGTCGAGGACTTCGGCGGCGTCGACGTGCTCGTCAACAACGCCGGCGCGGGCCAGGTCGGGACCGCCGAGGAGGTCACCGACGCCGAGCTGCGGGACATGCTCGACCAGCATCTGCTCGGGCCGGCGGCGTACGTCCGGGCCGTGCTGCCGCACATGCGCGCGAGCGGCTCGGGTGCGATCGTGCAGATGAGCAGCCAGGGCGGCCGGATGTCCTTCCCCGCGGTCGGCAGCTACTCGGCCGGGAAGTTCGCGCTGGAGGGCTGGTCGGAGGCGCTCGCCGGGGAGGTCGCGCCGTTCGGCATCCGGGTGCTGATCGTGGAGCCGAGCCGGTTCCGCACGGAGTTCAACGCGACCGGGGTGCTTCGGACGGCGCGGCAGCAGGAGACGTACGACGTGGTGGTCGGTGCGGTCCGTGCCAACATGGCCGAGGCCGACGGCATCCAGGAGGGCGACCCGGCGAGCGCCGCGGCCGCGATCCGCGAGATGCTCGAGGCCGAGGACGCGCCGCTGCGGCTTCCGCTCGGGGCGGAGGCGGTCCGCAACCTCACCCGCGTCTATCAGCAGGGCCTGCAGGACCATGCTGCGATCGACGCGGCGGCCGGGCCGATGAGCATCGCCGAGGCCGCCGAGTTCGTCGGCGTGCCGGCACCCACGCTCCGCTACTACGAGCAGCAGGGCCTGGTGCTCCCGGCGCGGAACTCCTCGGGCTATCACGAGTACGCCGCCGACGACCTGCGCCGCCTGGTCTTCCTGACCCGGATGCGCCTGTCCGGGATGACCATGCGCGACCTGCGCAGGTACATCGCGCTCGTCGAGGAGGGCGCGAGCACGATCCCCGAGCGCCGGCAGATCATGCACGAGCAGCGCGACCGGATCAGGCGCCGCCTCCGCGAGCTCACCCTCGCGCTGGAGACCACCGACTACAAGATCCGCACCTACGACGGCCACCCCGAGGGCTGAGGCCGTTCGTCGCGTGGTCGATCGGTTTCGCCGACATACTCGTCCTACACCTCGACCTCCCCCCCCACGAAGGAGCACCCATGGAGCCCGACGAGTTCGCCTCGATCCTCGACGCCGTCCGCGCGTTCGTCCGCAAGGAGGTCGTCACGGCAGAGGACGAGATCGAGGAGACCGACCAGATCCCCGACCGGCTCCGGCAACAGGCTGCGGCCATGGGGCTGTTCGGCTACGCCATCCCCGAGGAGTACGGCGGTCTCGGCTTCACCATGTCGGAGGAGGTCAGGCTGGCGATGGAGCTCGGCTGGACCACGCCGGCCTTCCGCTCGATGTTCGGCACCAACAACGGCATCGCCGGTCAGGTGCTGGTCAACTGCGGCACCGAGCGACAGAAGCAGGAGTACCTGCCCGGGCTGGCGAGCGGCGAGCTGGTGGCGTCCTTCGCGCTGACCGAGCCGGAGGCCGGCTCGGACCCGAGCGGGCTCCGCACGCGCGCTGTGCCTGAGGGTGATGCGTACGTCATCAACGGGCAGAAGCGCTTCATCACCAACGCGATCTGGGCCGACCTGCTCATGGTCTTCGCCCGCACCGGCGACCTCGCCGAGGGCGCGAAGAACATCTCGGTCTTCGTGGTCCCGACCGACACCTCCGGCGTCACTATCGGTCCGAAGGACCACAAGATGGGCCAACGCGGATCCGTGACGTCGGAGATCTTCTTCGACAGCGTCCGAGTGCCCGCCGAGAACCTGGTCGGCGAGGTCGAGGGGGAGGGTTTCTCCGCCGCGATGCGCTCGCTGGCGAAGGGCCGGCTGCACATCGCGGCGATGACCGTCGGGCTGGCCGACCGGCTGATCGAGGAGAGCCTGCGCCATGCCACGACCAACAGCCAGGGCGGCCAGAAGCTGGCCGAGTTCCAGCTGATCCAGGCGATGCTCGCCGAGAGCCGCACCGAGGCGTACGCCGGTCGCGCGATGGTGCTCGAGGCCGCCCGCAGCTGGGACGACGGCAGCGACCGCCGGATGGCGCCGTCGCTGTGCAAGCTGTTCTGCACCGAGGCGGTCGACCGGATCGCCGACCGCGCCGTCCAGATCCACGGTGGCCTCGGCTACATGCGCGAGGTGCCGGTCGAGCGGTTCTACCGCGACGCGCGGCTGTTCCGCCTCTACGAGGGCACCAGCGAGATCCAGAAGCTGATCATCGCCAAGCAGATGGTGAAGCAGTTCCACGGATGACCTCGGCGCGTGCGAATGTGGTTCGCGCCCCGACTTCATCGACACCTGACCAGAGAGGTTGTACGCCGGGCCCATCCACGCAAGGCTGCAGGCATGACGTCGCCGCTGGTCCGGGTCCACTCGCTGACGACACGCGTCGAGGCGCCGCTCGAGGAGGTGTTCGAGTGGCATCGGCGCCCGGGAGCGATCCACCGGCTGATGCCGCCGTGGACGCCGGGGGAGGTCCGGGTCGAGGCGACCGACCTGGCAGACGGCACGGCGGTGCTCTCGCTCGGCCGCGGCGTCGACTGGGTGGCCCGCCACGACCCTGATGCCTATGACCCGCCACACCTGTTCACCGACCGGCTCGCCTCGCTGCGGCCGCTGTCGTGGACCCATCGGCACGAGTTCGCCGCCGACGGCGACGCCACGCTGGTCACCGACCGGATCGAGACCAACGTGCTCGGGAAGATGGTGGACCGGATGCTCGGCTACCGCCACGCGCAGCTGACCGCCGACCTGGCCGCCCACCACCGGACGTACGCATCCGGCAAGAGCCTCACCGTCGCGGTCACCGGGTCGAGCGGGACCGTCGGACGGGCCCTGGTCCCGTTCCTCACCACGGGTGGGCACCGGGTGATCCGGCTGGTGCGGCATGCGCCGACCGGGGAGGACGAGCGTCGCTGGGACCCGTCCGCGCCCGCGCCGGACCTCCTCGAGGGTGTCGACGCGGTCGTCCACCTGGCCGGGGCGTCCATCGCGGGCCGCTTCACCGAGGCGCACAAGGCGGCGATCCGCGACTCCCGCATCGAGCCGACCCGACGGCTCGCCGAGGCAGCGGCCCGCAGCGGCGTACGCACCTTCGTGAGCGCCTCCGCGATCGGGGTCTACGGCGCGGACCGGGGTGGCGAGGTCCTCGCCGAGACCTCGTCACGGGGCAGCGGCTTCCTCGCCGATGTCGTCGCCGACTGGGAGGCAGCGAGCCGGGTCGGCGGAGCGCGAGTGGTGAACGTGAGGACCGGGATCGTCCAGACGCCGGCAGGGGGAGCGCTACGGCTCCAGCGACCGCTCTTCGCGGCCGGCCTGGGTGGGCGGCTCGGCAGCGGCGAGCAGTGGCTGAGCTGGATCGGCATCGACGACCTCGTCGACATCTACCACCGAGCGCTTCTCGACGAGACGCTGGACGGTCCGGTCAATGCGGTCGCTCCCGAGCCGGTCACCGGCCGGGTCTATGCGCAGACCCTCGCGCACGTGCTGCGCCGGCCCGCGCTGCTGCCCACCCCGGCCTTCGGTCCGCGCCTCCTGCTCGGCAAGGAGGGGGCCGGCGAGATGGCGCTGGCGAGCCAGCGGGTCGAACCGGTCGCGCTCGGGAGCGACCATGAGTTCCGCCATCCCACGCTGGAGGCGGCCCTGCGCCACGTGCTCGGGCGGTGAGGCTCGGCCTCCCCGATCAACACCTCCACGCCTTTGCGCAGCGCGCTGCATGATCCCTCCGGGACTCGAAGCTGGTCGCGCTGACGTACTCAGTAGGGGCGGTGCATGCGTCCGGTCGGCGCTGGGTACTTCGACACCGGTGAGCAATCGGGAGCGCGACGTGATGCGGCGTCTGCTGGACGCCGGCGGCACGACGTACGCCGAGGAGGCGGGCATCCGGCTCCGGGACAAGCCGTCCCCTCTCTACCGGCTGCTCGTCCTGGCGATGCTCTCCTCGACCCGGATCTCGACCGACATCGCGGTCGCGGCGGCGCGCGAGGTGTCGGCCGCCGGATGGCGTACGCCGCAACGGCTGCTCGACTCGACCTGGCAGCAGCGCGTGGACGCGCTCGGCCGCGCGCACTACCGCCGCTACGACGAGAGCACCGCGACCAAGCTGGCGGAGCAGGCTCAATGGCTGCTGGACAACTACCGCGGTGACCTCCGTCGGCTCCGTCCGGAGTCCCGAGACGATGCCGACGCGCTGATCGACGCGCTCACCGAGTCGCCGCGCATCGGTCCGGTGGGAGCGCGCATCTTCTGCCGCGAGGTGCAGGACGTGTGGCCCGAGCTGTCGCCCTTCCTCGACGACCCGCTCCTCGACCAGGCGCGGGAGCTCGGCCTGCCGGGAGACCCCGACGAGCTCGCGTCGCTGGCTCCCGGTGGGCGCTGTGCCCCGCTCGCGGCCGCGCTCACCCGAGCTCGCCACGGACTTCCCGATCTCCAGCAGAGCTGAGGCCCTCCCGTACGCCCGGGGTGATCCCGCTTAGGATCACCGCATGGTTCACGGGGAGTCGAAGAACGCGCCGAGCATGGCGGATGTGGCGGCCCGGGCAGGGGTCTCGCACCAGACCGTGTCCCGGGTGGTCAACGGCTCCGACGCCGTACGCGGCGACACCCGTGAGCGGGTGCTGGCGGCGATCGAGGAGCTGGGCTACCGGCGCAACAAGTCGGCGCGGGCGCTCGTGACGCGGCGGTCCGGACGACTGGGCCTGCTCTACTCACAGCCGCACCTGTACGGTCCGGGCACCCTGGCCGCCTCGGTGTACCAGGCCGGCCAGCGGGCCGGCTACGACATCATCCTGAGCCCGGTTCCGCACCTGGACGCGACCTCGGCGGAGGGGGCGATCGAGGCGCTGCTCGACGACGCGGTCGAGGCTGTGCTCCTCGGCGTCTCGCACCAGTCGTTGGAGGACCTGGTCGCCCAGATCGCGTCCACGGTCGAGGTCGTGATGATCCACAGCGACCCGCCGGAGGGGGTGCGCTCGGTCGGGATCGACCAGCGCGCCGGGGCCGTGCTGGCCACGCAGTATCTGCTGGACCTCGGTCACCGCACCATCGCCCACGTGGCCGGTCCGGTCGGGTGGATCGACGCCCGGCAGCGCCGCGAGGGTTGGCTGGCCGCGCTCCGCGACGCCGACGCGCAGCCGGGTCCCGAGATCTTCGGTGACTGGTCGAGCAGGAGCGGCTACGAGGCCGGCGCCCTGATCGCCGGCGATCCGTCGGTCACCGCGGTCTTCGCGGCCAACGACTCGATGGCGCTCGGGGTGATCCGGGCACTGCACGAGGCCGGTCGTCGCGTTCCTCAGGACGTGAGCGTCGTCGGCTTCGACGACGTCCCCGACGCCGCCTACCTCTGGCCGCCGCTGACCACCGTCCGGCAGGACTTCGCGTCCTTGGGCGAGCTCGCCGTCGAGGTGGCCACCAAGGCCATCGCCGACGGGACCGTCGAGGTGCCGCCGCTGCTCGAGCCAGAGCTCGTCGTGCGCTCCTCTGCCGCGCCGCTGTCTCCCGGCCGAGACGTCGGTTAGGTCGGCCGAGACGTCGGTTAGGTCGGCCGAGTGGGCACGACGTTGCCCCTTCGGCCGACGGGGGTGACGCTTCGGCCGACGGGGGTGACGCTTCGGCAGGAACACATCGGTAACCCGCGCGCAATATGTTAGCGTTCACATCACGCCATACCCCACCCCGAGCCGTCGGGCAGAAACGGAGCCGTGATGACGCAGCGAGCAGGGCAGCTGCCTGACCTCGAAGAGACCGCGCTCGGCATCGAGCTGGGCTCGACCACCATCAAGGCGTGCCTGATCGGGCCCGACCACGCGCCCGTCGCGACCGGCTCCCACCTGTGGGAGAACGAGCTCGCCGACGGCCTGTGGACCTACTCGCTCGAGGCGGTCTGGGCTGGTGTCCAGGGTGCCGTCGCCGCCCTCGGCGACGAGGTCGAGCGCCGCTACGGCACCCGGCCATCGACCTTCGGGTCGATCGGCGTCTCGGCGATGATGCACGGCTACCTCGCCTTCGACGAGGCCGGTGAGCTGCTGGTGCCGTTCCGCACCTGGCGCAACACCAACACCGCGGTGGCCGCCGCCGAGCTGTCCGAGACGCTCGGCACCAACATCCCGCTGCGCTGGTCGATCGCCCACCTCTACCAGGCGATCCTCGACGACGAGCCCCACCTGCCCGAGATCGCCTCCCTGACCACCCTCGCGGGCTACGTCCACCGGGCGCTGACCGGCGAGCACGTGCTCGGTGTCGGCGACGCCTCCGGGATGTTCCCGATCGACCCGGCCACGGGTACCTACGACCAGCGGATGCTCGAGCAGACCAGTCATCTCGCGGCCGCCAAGCGCCCCGGGCTTCGTGTCGAGGGGTTGCTTCCGAAGGTCCTGCCGGCCGGCGCCGACGCGGGCCGGCTCACGCCCGAGGGTGCCGCGCTGCTCGACCCGACCGGCACGCTCCGGCCCGGCGTCCCGCTGTGCCCGCCCGAGGGCGACGCCGGCACCGGGATGGTCGCCACCAACTCGGTGGCACAGCGCACCGGGAACGTCAGCGCCGGCACCTCCATCTTCGCGATGGTCGTCCTCGAGAAGCCGCTCGCCACCGTCCACCACGCCATCGACGTCGTCACCACCCCGGCCGGCGACCCGGTCGCGATGGTGCACTGCAACAACGGCGCCAGTGAGCTCGACGCCTGGGCCGGGGTCTTCGGCGAGTTCGCGGCCGCGCTCGGCCACCCCTGCGAGCCCGACGCCGTCTTCGGCGCTCTGCTCACCGCGGCGCTGAAGGGCTCGCCCGACGGCGGCGGCCTGCTGGCCTACAACTATCTGGCCGGCGAGCCGATCACCGGCCTCGACGAGGGCCGCCCGCTGTTCGTACGCACCCCCGGAAGCCGCCTCGACCTCGCCGGGTTCGCGCGCGCCCAGGTCTACGGCGTCTTCGGGACGCTCGCGCTCGGCATGCGCGTGCTCGCCGACCAGGGCGTCGAGATCGACGCGATGTTCGCCCACGGCGGCCTGTTCCGCACCGCCGGCGTCGCCCAGCGGCTGCTCGCCGCGGCCACCGGC
>NZ_JBHVKN010000061.1:0-25401 GCF_042798075.1 Nocardioides sp. NPDC057772 | reverse complement strand
CGTGGTAGGAGTCCTCGGCCACGAACCGTTTGCCGTGCTTGTTGACGATGATGCCGGTCAGCAGGATCGACGGCGGGTAGAACGGCGCGGTCTGGAACGGCTCGTCCATGAACCGCCAGCGGCCGCCCGCGGACGCGCCCAGACGCAGCCCCAGGCCGTCGTCGTAGGTCGAGGCCAGCGGGAAGAGCTTCTCGCCGAGCCTGGGCGTGTGCTCGGCGACCATGTCGGCGTTGCCGACGAAGCCGCCGGCGGCGAGGATCACCGCCTTCGCGCGAATCGCGCCACGCTCCTCGAACCGGCGCCAGGCCAGCCCGACGACCCGGTCACCCTCCATCACCAGGTTGGTGGCGCCGGTCTCGTAGCGGACCACCGCCGAGGTCTCCGCGAGCCGGTCGGCCATCCGGTCGACGACCAGCTTGGCGCCGCCGGTGTCGCCCGGGACGGGCACCTTGTGGCCTCGCGGCGCCGGGACGGCGAGGTCACGGAAGGGGTGGACCTTCTCGTTGCCGGTGTACATCAGCCCCTCGGTGCCGGGCTGGATCACCGCCTTGCCGGGCCAGAAGGAGCGCTCGAACTCGAACCCCAGCGCCTCGAGCCAGTCGAAGTGTTCGACCGAGTCGTCGCAGTAGGCCCGGATCTTGTCGTCCTCGGGATCCTTGGAGACAGCGTGGATGTAGTTGAACATCTCCTCGGCCGAGTCCTCGATCCCGGTGGCCTTCTGCACCGCGGTGCCACCGCCGAGATAGAAGTGGCCGCCGGCCATCGCCGAGGTGCCGCCTGGCTCGGCGGCACGCTCCAGGAGGATGGTGCGGGCGCCGGCTCGCGCGGCCTCCAGCGCAGCGGCCCCGCCGGCAACGCCGAAGCCGACCACGACCACGTCGGTCTCCTCCGACCAGCCGCCGAAGCGTTCCTCGACGTCGGCGGGGGAGAGTACGTCGGGGAGTGCCGTCCCGCTCATGCTGCCGCCCTCCTGTGTAACACGTCGTTCGTAGGACTATCCGGTCGTTCGAGTAGGGCGAGTAGTCCTACGAACAGCGTGTTACAGCTGTTTCGGCCCGCGCGGCTCATCGCACCTCCTCGCTTCGCTCGGTCGCTCGCTCGCTCGGCGCGAGCGGACGAGCAAGCTCGCCGCTCGACCTCGCTCCGGTCGCCTCCAGGTAGCAGTCGGCGAGGACCGGGGCGCCGTCGCGGGCCGCATCGGTCGACGAGATCGTCGCCCTCAGCAGGATCCGGGGCTCCTCGTCCCACGCCTCGATCGCGATCGTCTCGCCGGGGAAGACGATCCCGGCGAACCTGGCGCCGAACCCGGCCACCCGGGTCGCGTCACCGTCCAGGAGCAGCCCGGTCGCCTCGCGCAGCACGATCCCGTAGGAGCACAGCCCGTGCAGGATCGGCTTGGGGAAGCCGGCCTTCGCGGCGAAGGCGGGGTCGGCGTGCAGCGGGTTGCGGTCGCCGCACAGCCGGTAGAGCAGCGCCTGCTGCTCCGTGACGTCGTACGCAGCCACAGCATCGGGCGCGCGGTCGGGAACCGGCACCGACGTCGACGGCCCGCGCTCGCCGCCGAAGCCGCCCTCCCCGCGTACGAAGATCGAGCTCCTGACCGTCCACAGCGGGTCGCCGTCGGGGGTGGTGGCGACGCCCTCCTGGACGATGACGGCGGCCTTGCCCTTGTCCCAGACCTCCGCGATCCGGGTGGAGACGACGGCCTCCCCGGAGGTGGGGATCGGGCCGTCGACGTGGATCTCCTGGGAGCCGTGGAGGACGGAGGCCAGGTCGATGTCGCAGCCGGGGAGGTCGAGCGAGGGCGGTTCGGTGACGTGGAAGGTCGGAGCCACGACGCCGAACGACGGGAGCACGGTCAGCGCGTCGGAGTCGAGCGTGTAGCGCAGTGCGGCGGGGTCGGTCGCGTCACCGGGACGCGAGCCGGCGCCGATGCCGAGGTGGTAGAGCAGCACGTCGGAGGAGGTCCAGGAGAACGACTGCGACGGCAGCGAGGCGCCGATGGCCTTGACGGGGTCGATGGGCATCAGTTGCCCTCCTCGGGTGAGACAGCCTTCAGGGCGCAGTCCTCGGCGGCCAGGTAGCCGAAGACCAAGGCGGGGCCGATGGTGGCGCCGGGGCCGGCGTAGGTGCGGCCCATGACGGCGGAGGAGACGTTGCCGGCGGCGTACAGACCCTCGATGGCGGACCCGTCGGGCCGCAGGACGCGGGCGCGCTCGTCGGTGACCAGGCCGCCCTTGGTGCCGAGGTCGCCGGGAGCCATCTTGACGGCGTAGAAGGGTGCCTGGTCGATGACGTTGAGCGAGCAGTTCGGCTTGACGGTGGGGTCGGAGTAGTACTTGTCGTAGGTCGACTCGCCGCGGTGGAAGTCCTCGTCGACGCCCGACTCGGCGAAGCCGTTGAACCGGGCGAGGGTCTCGCGCAGGCCGTCGACGGGCACCTCGATCTTCTCCGCGAGCGCTTCGATCGTCGACGCCTTCACGACGACCCCGCTCTTGAGCCAGCGCCCCGGGAACGGCTGCCCCGGGCCGAGCCCGGCGAAGATGTAGCGGTTGCGGTAGCGCTGGTCGAAGACCAGCCAGGCCGGGACGTGGGAGATGCCGGTCTCTTGGCCGCGATAGATCTCGTGGACGGCCTCCACGTAGGGGAGTGCCTCGTTCATGAACCGCTTGCCGGCACCGTTGACGATGATCGAGCCGGGCAGGTTGCGCTCGGCGAGCGCGAACCACGGGCGGCCCGGGAACGGGATCGTCGGGCCCCACCAGGACTCGTCCATCAGGTCGGTGTCCGCGCCGGCCGCGATCCCGGCGAGGATGCCGCCGCCGGTGTTGGAGAAGGCGCCGGTGGTCCACTCGACCGAGGTCGGGGCGGGCAGGTACTTCTCGCGCATCTCCAGGTTCCGCTCGAACCCGCCGGAGCCCAGGATCACGCCGCGCCGCGCCCGGATCACGCTCGTCGCGCCAGACTCTCCGCGGCGCACCTCGACGCCCATGACCCGGCCGCCCTCGGTGACCAGACCGACCAGCTCGGTCTCGTAGCGGATCGGGACGCCGGCGTCCATGAGCCCCTTGCGCAGGGCGATCGCGAGCGCTGCGCCCATGGCGTACATCTTTCTCCCGAGCAGGCCGGCGAGGATCCGCGCCACCGCGATCTTGACCATCGTGATCGGGCCCCGGATCGTGCGCATGCCGAGGCTGATCTTCCGGAAGTCGGCCTGGGTGACGACCATGTTGGCCGGTGACTTGGTGTAGGGCGGGTGCAGCCGGTCGAGCTCGGGGCCGATGATCCGGGCGTCGAGCGGGACCGGCTCCACGGAGCGGCCGGCGCCGCGGCCTCCAGGCGCCTCGGGGTGGTAGTCGGAGTAGTCGGGCACCCAGGTGAATCGCACCGGCGTCTTCTCGCAGACGAAGGAGAGGACCTCCGGACCGCGGTCGAGGAACGTCTCGCGGCGCTCGGCCGGCACGACGTCGCCGACGATCGACTCGAGATAGCGACTCGCGGCCTCGGGGGAGTCCTTCTGATGGGCGGCCTGGAGAGCGTGGTTGCGTGGGATCCACACGCCGCCGCCGGAGCGGGACGTCGACCCGCCGAAGTAGGCGCTCTTCTCGATGACGACGGTCTCGAGCCCGTGGCGGCGGGCGGCCGCCAGCGCGGCGGTCATCCCGGCACCTCCGGCGCCCACGACGACGACGTCGTACGTCTCCTCGCCTCCGGCCGCCTCGGTCGTCGACTTCTCCATGGTGCTCCTCAACCTCGTCTGTCCCGGAACTGAAACACGTTCTACCATAGATGACAGTCGGCGAAACGCGCCCGAGGACTCGACAAAACTGAAACGTGTTCTAGTATTGATCCATCGGCAGCGCGCGGACCGCGCCGACCGACGACATCTGGGACACCATGCAGGAAGGCAGAGCGGTGAGCGAACCGACACAGCGCCCCCACAAGGACGCACAGACCGTCAGGGACGGGGTGCAGGACCTGCTGCCCACCATCAGGGAGCGCGCCGAGGAGACCGAGCGCCTGCGGGTCGTTCCCGAGTCGAGCGTGAAGGAGCTGGAGGAGGTCGGCTTCTTCAAGCTGCTGCAACCGGCCCGGTTCGGCGGGCTCGAGGCCGACCCGGTGGACTTTTACACCTGCGTACGCGACATCGCCTCTGCCTGCGGCTCGACCGGCTGGGTCGCCAGCGTCCTGGGCGTGCACCCCTGGCAGATCGCGCTGTTCGACGACGAGGCGCAGCAGGCGGTCTGGGGCGAGGACCCGGACACCCGGGTCTCCTCCTCCTACGCCCCGATGGGCAAGGCGTCGTTGACCGAGGGCGGCTTCAACCTCTCCGGACGCTGGTCGTTCTCCTCCGGCTGCGCGCACGCCACGTGGGTGCTGCTCGGCGGTCTCGTCTTCAACGACGAGGGCCAGGTGGTCGACTTCCGTACGTTCCTGGTGCCCCGCGAGCGCTACGAGATCGTCGACGTCTGGAACGTCGTCGGCCTGGCCGGCACCGGCTCCAACGACATCGTGGTCGAGGACGTCTTCGTCCCGGAGACGTTCACGCTCTCGATGGCCGAGACCGGACGGTGCAAGGGCCCCGGCCAGGCGGTCAACACCGGCGACCTCTACAAGCTGCAGTTCCACTCGCTGTTCACCACCACGATCACCACGCCGATCATCGGCATGGCCCGCGGCGCCTACGACGAGCACGTCACGATGCAGCAGAACCGGGTCCGCGCCTCCTACGGTGAGAAGGCGTCCCTGGACCCGTTCGCGGCCGTTCGTGTCGCGACAGCGTCCTCCGACATCGACGCCGCCTGGGCGCTGCTGATGGCCAACATCCGCGAGCAGCAGGCCTACGTCGCACGCGGCGAGAAGATCCCGATCTCCCAGCGGCTGCGGATCCGCCGCGACCAGGTCCTCGGTACGCAGCGGGCGATCGACGCGATCGACCTGCTCTTCGAGGCCTCCGGCGGCCGGGCCCTGGCCAACGGCACACCACTCCAGCGCGCCTGGCGCGACGCCCACGCCGGCCGCGTCCACGCCGCCAACGACCCCGAGCGCGCGCTGCAGATGTACGGCGCCTCCGAGTTCGGGCACAAGGTCGACCCGGGGATGTACTGACATGGCTCTGGTGAAGGAGGACGTCGCCCACGACGTCCGTATCAAGACGGAGGCGGCGGGGGAGATCTCGCTGCGCTACTACGACCTGGACTCGCGCGACGCCTCGGCGGTCGAGCCTGTCGAGACCCCCCTCGTCATGCTTCACGGCGGGGGTCCCGGGGCTTCGTCGTGGTCCAACTTCGGGTCGGCGCTCGAGGGGTTCGCGGCCGACTTCCGCACGATCCTGGTCGACCAGCCCGGGTTCGGCGCCTCGGACAAGCCGGAGGTGGTGGGCAACTACTACCGTTTCGCCGGCGACGCCGTGATCGCGCTGCTCGACGAGCTGGGCCTGAAGAAGGTGCACCTGCTGGGCAACTCGCTCGGCGGTGGCACCGCGATGCGGATCGCGCTGACCTACCCCGATCGGGTCGGACGGCTGGTGCTGATGGGGCCGGGCGGGCTCTCGCTCAACCTCTTCCATGCCGATCCCACCGAGGGCGTACAGCGCCTGATGGACTTCTCCGGCGACCCCACGCGGGAGGCGCTGCGGGCTTTCATCTCGACCATGGTCGTCGACCAGAAGCTGGTCACCGACGAGCTGGTCGAGGAGCGGTTCGCGGACGCCACTGCGCCCGGCGCGCGCGAGGCGATGGCGTCGATGGGATGGTCCTTCTACAACCCCGAGACAGCCGAGGACGGCATGCTCTGGCGCGAGGCGCACCGGCTCAAGCACCACACCCTGCTCACCTGGGGACGCGAGGACCGGGTCAACCCGCTCGACGGCGCGTTCCCTGCCCTGAAGCTGATCCCCAAGGCGCAGCTGCATGTCTTCCCGCGCTGTGGGCACTGGGCACAGATCGAGGCCGCCGACGAGTTCCGCGAGATCGCGGTCTCGTTCTTGAAGAGGCACAAGGAGCGTACTGCCGAGGAGAAGCGATGAGCATCGACATCAAGTCCATGGGCTACGTACGCGTCGCCAGCACCGACCTGGAGGCGTGGCGTACGTTCGCGGAGAAGGTCCTCGGACTGGTCACGGCCAAGGGGCCGAACCCGGAGCACCTCTACTACCGCATCGACGAGGTCTCGGCCCGGCTCGTGATCGAGCCAGGCGAGGCGGACCAGCTCAGCTGCGTCGGCTGGGAGGTCGCCGATCACACCGCGCTGGCGCAGGCCCGTGAGCACCTGGAGAAGTCCGGTGTCGAGGTGGAGGAGGGCGCCCCCGAGGAGCTCGCCGAGCGCCGGGTGCAGGAGATGGTGCGCTTTCGCGATCCCTTCGACAACGTCTTCGAACTCTTCCACGGCATCACCTACGAGCGCCGCCCCGCGGTCTCGCCCTACGGCCACACCTTCGTGACCGGCGACCAGGGAATGGGCCACGTGGTGATCCCGGTCAGCGACGACGTACAGGCGCTGGAGTTCTACCGCGACACGCTCGGGTTCCGGCTGCGCGACTCGATGAGCATGCCCGGCGAGTTCGCCGGCAAGGAGCCCGGCACCAAGATCTGGCTGCGCTTCCTCGGGATCAACCCGCGTCACCACTCGCTGGCGTTCCTGCCGTTCCCCAACGACTCCAAGTGCGTCCACATCATGCTCGAGGTCGACAAGCTCGACGACGTCGGCCGGGCGCTGGAGCGGGTCAAGAAGTACGGCGCGAAGCTCTCGGCGACCCTCGGTCGGCACATGAACGACGAGATGGTCTCCTTCTACGTGAAGTCGCCGGGCGGTTTCGACATCGAGTTCGGCACCGAGGGGCTGCAGGTCGACGACCAGAAGTGGGTCGCCCGCGAGTCGACAGCCGTCTCGTACTGGGGTCACGACTTCGGCGTAGGCCAGTGATCGGGTATGCGTATAGAGGTGCCTGATGGGATGTCTCCCGATGCCGCCGAGAGCTGGCCGCATCCGGAGCTGATCGAGTCCTTCCACGGTCGCTTCGACTTCGAGGCGCCACCGTCACCGCCGGAGACCCCTGCCGATGCGGAGGCGGACGCCCGGTTCCGTACGGTGCTGGGCCGGTTCGCCTCCGGGGTCACCGTGATCACGGCGCAGACCGCGGAGGGACCGGTCGGGATGACCTGCCAGTCGTTCTCCTCGGTGTCGCTGCGGCCGCCGCTGATCTTGTTCGCGCCCACGAAGTCCTCGCGCGCCTGGGCTCGGATCCGTCGCGCCGGGCACTTCTCGGTCAACATCCTCGCTGCCGGCCAGGAGGCGGTCTCCAACCAGTTCGCCTCGCGTGCGGCCGACAAGTACGCCGACATCTCCTGGACGCCCTCGGCCGACCACGGCGACCCGCACCTGTCCGGCGCCGTCGGCTACCTCGACTGCGCCGTCCACTCGGTCCACGAGGAGGGCGACCACTACCTCGTCGTCGGCCGCGTCCTCGACCTCGAGGAAGGCTCCGCCACCGAGCCGCTGCTCTTCTTCCGCAGCAACTACCGTGAGCTCGGCTGAGGCGGGTCCGTCAGGGTAGCTCGTCGAGGCGGCGGATGGCCTCGGCCTCGTCGGGGTCGGGCTCGGGCTCGTCGAGGAACGCCCGGGTGACCTCGACGGCGACGTCGGGGGCGAGCCGCTTGAGGCTCATCGCCAAGACGTTGGCGTCGTTCCACAGCCGGGCGCCGCGGGCGATCCAGGGCTCCCAGGCCAGCGCGGCGCGGTCGCCGGGTATCTTGTTGGCGGCGATCGCCGTGCCGGTGCCGGTCCAGCACATCACCACGCCGACGTCGGCGCGCCCCTCGACGACGGACCGGCCGATGCCGGCGCCGAGGTCGGGCCAGGAGTCGGTGTCGACGACCTCGACCTCACCGCGCTCACGCAGCTCGGCGAGCACGGCTCGAGTCGTCTCGTTCTCGTCGTCACTTCCGAAGGCGATCCGCATGGGGTCGAACCTATCGCTGTTCTCAGGCGTGCGTCGCCGGTCCGCCGGGACCGACGAGCTTCGCGCTGGGCTGGTCCTTCAGGCTGGTCGTGAGCTCCCAGGTGCGCTCGTAGCCGGTGTGGGCGATGCGCCAGCCCTGGGGCGTACGCACGTAGCGGTCCTCGTAGAAAGCGGCACCCTCGAGCACGAACTCGAAGGCCGGGGCGAAGACCTTGTCGTGGAGGTACCAACGGCCGGTGGCCGCATCGCCGTCGACCGTGATCTCGGGGTGGTGGAGGTGGTGCATCGTGATGATCTCGGCGGGCAGGTTGGTGCGCATGTAGTCGACCAGGTCGCCCGGGGAGCTGAAGGAGAGTCCGGCGTAGTCGGCGGTGGCGTCATCGCTGAAGCACGTGGCGAACTCGTCCCACTGCTTGGTGTCGAGGAGGCGTACGTAGCGGAACTTGAGCTGCTCGATCTCCCTGATGTCACTCATGACCCGATCATAGTAGAACGTGTTCTATAAATGGGCGGGTCGTGGGCTGACGTTCGGCCGCCGGTCGGCCATATGTCACGACGTGGACCGCCGTCGAGGTGCAGGATCGCGGTGTGGACGGGATGGTCGAGCTGCGCGAGCGGCGTGCGGCACTGCTGGCGAACCGCCGCCTGACCTGGGTCTTCGGTGCCGACGACCCGGCAGCGGTGAGGCGAGAGGTGCAGGCAGGCGGGATCCGGCTGCGTGTGCACGTCCCGCGAGCGCCGGTGACCTCTGCCGCAGGACGGCCGATCGTGCTGGCCTTCCATGGCGGCGGCTGGTGCTGGGGGTCGCCGGAGCAGTCGCGCTGGATGGCGGGGCGGATCGCGGCTCGCACGGGCGCTGTCGTCGTCGCACCGGCCTACCGGCTGGCTCCCGAGCACCCCTATCCCGCGGCGGTCGAGGACTGCTGGGCCGCGCTGAACTGGGTGGTTGCCCACGCCGATGACCTGGGCGCCGACGCCGACCGGATCGTGGTGCTCGGCGACAGCGCCGGCGGCACCCTCGCGGCCGTGGTGGCCCTACGCGCCCGCGACGAGGGCGCGCCGCGGATCCGCGGGCAGGTGCTCATCTATCCGGTCGTCGACCTCGTCGGCCTGCGCGGGCCCGGACTCGGCGGGATCGTGGAGCACTACCTCGGCGGGGACGGGTCGCGGGCCGAGGAATGGGCGGTCTCGCCGCTGCGCGCGGCCTCCCATGCGGGCCTGCCGCCGGCACTCATCCTCACCGCGCGGTTCGACCCCCTGCGCCGGCATGCCGAGCGCTACGCCGCTGCGCTGCGTACGGCCGGGGTGGAGGTCGCCGTCCATTGCCCGACCCTGGCGACCCATGCCTACCTCACCCTGCCCGGCATCTCGCCCGCGTCGCGCGCCGGCCTGGCCCGCGTGGTGACCTTCCTCAACCAGGTACTGATCAGTAGACAACGCTGACCCGGCGCATCTGTCCCGCGTGAGGATGCCGAGTCGGCGCATCTGTCTCGCGTGAGCGTGCCGAGTCGGCGCAACTGCTCCACGAATCCGGGACATTCGCGCCGAGTGGGCGTCGACAGCTGGGACAGTTGCGCCGAGTCGGCGATGGCTGACGGGACGGTCGTGCCGAGTCGGCGGTCAGATCAGATCCAGGCGGGTGGCGAGCTTGTCGAGGTGAGTGAGCACTCCCGCGGGTTCGGTGTCGGGGACGCCCCAGATCAGCTCGTCGGCGACGGACCACTCCGCCAGGTCCTCCGCGGTCGGCTTCTTGGCGACGAGCACCCGGACTTCGGGCTTGCCCTCGCGACCGGCCGACTCCCACTCGTCCTGAAGGGTCTTGACCTTGTCGCCGATGCCGGCCTCGGTCGGGGTCGACATCCAGCCCTCGGCGTTGCGGGCGATCCAGCGCAGCGTCTTGGGTCCGCCGCCGGCGCCGACGATCGCCGGGATCCGGCCCTGGGGAGGCTTCGGGTAGGCCCAGGAGGGGCCGAAGGAGACGAACTCCCCGTCGTAGGCCGCCTCCTCCTCGGTCCACAGGGCGCGCATCGCCTCGAGGTACTCCTTCAGTGCGGTGCGCCGGCGCTCGCCCGGGATCCCGTGGTCGGTGAGCTCGTCGGTGTTCCAGCCGAACCCGACGCCCAGCGAGACCCGGCCGCCGGAGAGGTGGTCGAGGGTCGCGATCGTCTTGGCGAGGGTGATGGGGTCGGACTCGACCGGAAGTGCGACCGCGGTCGAGAGGCCGATCCGTGAGGTCACCGCGGCACAGGTTCCCAGCGTCACCCAGGGGTCGAGCGTGCGCAGATAGCGGTCGTCGGGAAGCTCGGCGCCGCCGGTGGGGTGCAGGGCGTCGCGGCGTACCGGGATATGGGTGTGCTCGGGCACGTAGAACGTGTCGAAGCCGCGCTCCTCGGCGGCGGAGGCGAGCTCGGCGGGCGCGATGCCGCGGTCCGAGGTGAACAGGACGATGCCGTGGCGCATGACACAACAGTAGAACGTGTTCTAGTCTTTCCGGAAGGGATCACCGGGAGAGAGAAGTGAACATGGAAGCCGACTACATCGTCGTGGGAGCCGGGAGTGCCGGGTGCGCCGCCGCCCGCAGGCTGGCCGAGAGCGGTGCCAGCGTGATCGTGATCGAGGCGGGCACCAAGGACACCGCCTTCGGGATCAAGAACCTCCTCGAGCTCCCGGGCGCTGTCGCCGCGATGCTCTCCACGCCGCAGCTGAAGAAGCTGGTCGACTGGTGCTACAAGTCGGTCCCGCAGAGCGCCGCCCTCGACCGGGTGATCCCGATGACGCGCGGCAAGGTGCTGGGCGGCTCCTCCTCGATCAACGGCATGCTCTGGGTGCGCGGCAACCGGCAGAACTTCGACGACTGGGCGGCCGATGGCGCGACGGGATGGTCCTACGACGACGTGCTGCCCGCCTTCAAGCGGATGGAGGACTTCGAGGGTGGCGCGGACGAGTTCCGCGGCGAGGACGGACCGGTGAAGGTGCGCTACCAGAAGGGCCTCACCCCGGCCGCGCAGACCTGGCTCGACGAGGCGCCCAAGCGGCTCGGGGTGAGCGCGCTCGACGACTACAACGGCAAGGAGCAGGAGGGCGTCGGCGTCGTGCAGCTCTCCGCGTCCGCGGGGCGCAGATACTCCGCCGCCAAGGCCTATCTGCGCGACCGGCCCCTGGACAACCTGCTGATCCTGACCAAGGCGCAGGTCACCCGGGTACGCATCGAAGGCTCGCGCGCGACCGGTGTCGAAGTGGTCGGCGCCGACGGTGAGAAGCAGACGATCCGGGCGACCCGCGAGGTCGTCGTCTCGGCCGGCGTCTACGGCTCGCCGCACCTGCTGATGCTGTCCGGAATCGGTCATTCCGCACACCTCCGCGAGCACGGCATCGAGGTCCATGCCGACCTCCCGGTCGGCGACAACTTCCACGACCACCTCTTCGTGCCCGTCTCCTTCCGGATGGACTCCGCGCTGCGGCGACCCACGCCCGCCTACTTCGCCGCCGGCTTCGCGACGTCGCGGCTCACCCGCAAGGGTTGGGCGGCCGGCTCGCAGTTCGAGGCCTTCGGCTTCGTACGCAGCGCCCTGGCCGGCCAGGTCCCCGACCTGCAGCTGCACGTCCTCTACTGGGTCTACCCGTTCCCGAACCAGGACGGCGAGAAGGCGATCCGGCCGCCGACGAGCAAGCCCGGCCTGTGCATCCTGCCGACGCTGATCTACCCCGAGAGCCGGGGCACCGTACGTCTGGCCAGCGCCGACCCGCTGGCGCACCCGCTGCTCGACCCGGCGTACCTGAAGGCGGACAAGGACACCGAGGTGCTCCTGGACGGGATCGCGAAGGTGCGCGAGATGATGGTCGGCCTCGGTGACAACGAGGGCGAGATCACGCCGGGCCCGGACTACGCCGGTGCCGAGGCCACCCGTGAGCTGCTGCCCAACATCGTGCACAGCGTCTATCACGGCGTCGGCACCTGCCGGATGGGCTCGGACGAACGTGCGGTGGTCGACCCGTCCCTGCGGGTGCGCGGCATCGACGGGCTGCGGGTGGCCGACGCCAGCGTGATGCCGTCGATCACCGGTGGCAACACCAACGCGCCCGCGATCATGATCGGGGAGCGCGCCGCCGATCTCATCCTCGGGGCGGCCTGATGTCCGACCTGCTCCTCAGCGAGGACCGCGATCGGGTCCGCACGCTGACCCTCAACCGCCCCGACCAGCTCAACGCCTTCAACCAGGCTCTCTACGTCGCGCTCGCCGAGGCGCTGCGCGCCGCTGACGAGGACCCCGAGGTGGCCGTCGTGCTGCTGACCGGGACCGGGCGGGCCTTCTCGGCAGGCACCGACCTGGTCGAGATGAAGGAGACGGCCACAGGTGCCGGCGAGGATTCCGGCGACGGCTCCTCGCACGGGTTCATCGGCCTTCTCGACTCGCTGGTGGCGTTCTCCAAGCCGCTGGTCGTCGCGGTCAACGGGCTCGGCCTCGGCATCGGCGCGACCCTGCTCGGCTACGCCGACCTGGTCTTCGCCTCCACCGCGGCGAGGTTCAAGACGCCGTTCACCACCCTCGGGGTCGCGCCGGAAGCGGCCTCCAGCTTCCTGTTCCCGCGTCTGATCGGCCGTCAGAACGCCGCCTGGATGCTGATGTCGGGGGAGTGGGTCGGTGCGGAGGAGGCTCAGCAGATGGGACTCGTGTGGCGCGTCACCGAGCCCGACGAGCTCCTCGCGGTGGCCTGGCGGCACGCCGCGACGCTGGCCGCTCGGCCGATCAGCAGCCTGGTCGCGGTCAAGGAGACGATGACGGCACCCCTGCGCGCGGGGATCGAGGCCGCCCGGGAGCTGGAGAACGCCAAGTTCGCCGAGCTGCTCGGTGGTCCGGCCAACATCGAGGCGCTGGTCGCCTTCGCCGAGGGCCGCGAGCCCGACTTCACCAGGCTTCCGCCGGGGGCCTGAGCCGGCCCGGTCCGGAGTCAGTGGGGCCGGTGGTCGAAGCTCCCGTACCGGTCGCTGCCGTCCAGGTTGTGCTTGCGCTCCATCTCGGTGAGATCGCGCTCGATCTGGCGGCCGCGACGCCGGTCGAGGAATGCGGCGATCAGCATCAGGACGGTCCAGAACACGATCATCCCGATCGTGACCGCGATGACTGCGCTGTTCATCGGTGATCAGCTCCTCTGTGGTGGCTCTATCTGCTCGTGACCCGGTCCGCCGGGACCGGGCTCGGCGCTGAGCATGATGTGGTCGACGATCTCGAGCCCGGTGTCGTGCTCGCGGACGACCTCGATGACCGTGGCCCGGCGCTCCTCGGAGGCCACCTCGCCGGAGACGAGGAGGTGGTCGCCGCGTACCTGGACCCGGATGCCCAGCTCGTTGGTGCGTGGGTCGGTCGCGATGTCGCGCTCGAGATCTCGTGCCAGCTGTTCGTTCATGCCGACCTCCTGGGGACGACGTCGTAGACCCGGAACGCTGCCTGGATGACCGGCTGGGCGACGTTGCGTACGGGCACCCCGGCCGGGGTGAGGCCCTTCTCTCGTCCGGCGTGGGCGTGGCCGTGGAGAGCCAGGTCGACGCCGGTCTCGTCGATCGCCTCGCCGAGCCGGTAGTTGCCGAGGAACGGCCAGATCTCCTTCGGCTCCCCTACCAGGGTCTCGTCGACGGGGGCGAAGTGGGACAGGGCGATGGTCACGTCGGGCTCGTCGCCGAGGTCGTCGAGGGCCTTGCGCAGCACGTCGGCGGTCTCGATGCCGTGGCCCGTGAAGGCCTTCATCTGCGGCTCTCCGAAGTCGGCCGCGGAGCGGCCGAGGAAGCCGAGGCAAAACCCCTTGACCCCGGCGACGCCGAGCCGGCCGGCGTCGGTGTCGATGGTGGTCGAGGTGCCTTCGAGCACGGTCATCCCGCGGTCCTCCAGCAGCCGGGTGATGTCCCGTTCGGCCCCGGAGTGGTAGTCGTGGTTGCCGAGCACCACGAGGACGGGCACGTCGGCGACGCCGAACTCGTCGGCGAACGCCTCAGCCTCCTCGAGCGTCCCGTGCTGGGTGAGGTCGCCGGCGACCAGCAGCGCGTCGGCCTCCGCGGAGATCCCCTCGAGCAGCGGTGCGTAGCGTCCTCGCAGGTCGTCGGCGAGATGTACGTCGCCCACGGCTGCCACACGAATCGGATCAGGCATCGTCACCTCCCACGATGTCGAGTGCGTCCAGCAGGCCGAGCGCGGTCTGCGCGAACGGGCTCCGCTTCGCCTCCTGCCGCACCAGCTGCCAGTCGATCTGCTCGCGCAGCGCCCGGGCGCTGCCGAGGATCGGCGAGAGGTCGCAGGCGTGCTCGCTGAGGGCGAGCATGCGCGAGACCACCAGGTCTGTCGCCGACATCACGGGCATCATCACGGAGTCGACCGGAAGCTCGGTGCACCGCACCAGCAGCCCCTCGTCGACCGGTCCGGTCGGTAGCCGGTGGATCAGGTCGACGACCACGGTGTCGCGACCGACCTTCACCAGCCAGTCCTCGGGGGCGGCGACCGACTCCATGCCGTTCTCGAGCAGCGTCTGCACGGCTTCCTCGACGCAGTCCTCGGGCAGGACGAAGTCGACGTCGTGGGTGCTCTCGGGGCCGCCGCGGGTCCAGACCGCGTAGCCGCCGGCCAGGGCGAACGGGATCTCGGCGGCCTTCAACGTCGCGCCGACCCGCTTGAGTACTTCGCGTTGTCGCTGGAGCTCCTCGCCCAGCACGTCAGTTCTCGGCATATCTGTGCGGTACCCCGGATCGGTCCCGATCAGCCCTTGCCGAAAACGAGAACGTGTTCTAATCTGGACACGTGTCCAGCGCAACGAGCACCCGCCAGGCGGAGACGGCCGAGCGACTCTTCGCCGCGGGCCTGGAGGAGCTCCGCGAGGTTGGGCACGAGGCGCTGACGATCCGCGCGGTGGCCGCGCGGGCGGGAGTCTCCTCGGCGACGGCCTACACCTACCTCGCCTCCAAGAGCCACCTCTTCGCGGAGCTCTTCTGGCGCCACCTCACCGAGGCGCCGGGGCCGACGACGGCCGGGTCGCGCGCGGAGCGGGTCCAGGAGACCGTACGCGGCCTGACCACCCGGATCGCCGAGGAGCCCGCGCTCGCGGCGGCGGTGACGCCCGCCCTGCTGGGCAGCGACGCCGACGTCGAGCGACTGCGCCTTCGGATCGGGGCGGAGTTCGCCGCGCGGTTCGAGGCGGCGCTCGGGGACGGCGCCGAGGCGGCCGTGCGCGAGGCGCTGCTGCTTGCCTTCTCGGGCGCGCTGCTGCAGGCGGGCATGGGCCTGATGACCTACGACGAGATGGCCGACCGGCTCGCCGCGGTCGTCGCCGTGATCGTCGGGATGGAGTGAGATGACGAGCACCGCCACCGAGATCTTCGACCCCTACGACTACGACTTCCACGAGGACCCCTACCCGGTCTACGCCCGGCTGCGGGCAGAGGCACCGCTCTACTACAACGCCACCGACGACTTCTGGGCGCTCTCCAGGCACGCCGACGTGCACGCCGCGGTCAAGGACGACGTGTCCTTCTCCAACCGGATGGGAGTCTCGCTCGACGCCAGCGCCTGGAACGCCGACGCCCACCGGGTGATGTCGTTCCTCGCCCTGGACGGGGCTGCCCAGACCCGGTTGCGCAAGCTGGTCTCGGCCGGCTTCACGCCCCGGCGGGTCCGCGAGCTGACCCCGCGGATCCAGGCGCTCGCCGACCACTACCTCGACGCGCTCGCCGCGGTGTCCGAGGACGCCGGCGAGGTGGACTGGATCTCGGAGCTCGCCGGCAAGCTCCCGATGGACGTCATCTCGGAGATGATGGGCGTCCCCGACGCCGACCGCGACGAGGTGCGGCGGCTGGCCGACCTGGTGGTGCACCGGGAGGACGGCGTACGGGATGTGCCGGAGGCCGGGATGACCGCCGCGCTGGAGCTGATCGGCTACTACGCCGAGATGGTCGCGCGGCGGCGCAGGCGGCCGAGCGAGGATCTCACCTCGGCGCTCGTCGAGGCCGAGGTCGACGGCGACCGGCTGCTCGACCACGAGGTGATCGCGTTCCTGTTCCTGATGGTGGTGGCCGGTAACGAGACCACCACCAAGCTGCTCGGCAACGCGCTCTACCACCTCGGCGCCCACCCCGCCCAGCTCGCCGAGGTCTTCGCCGATCCGGGCGCCACCGCGCTGGTCGGCTCGTGGATCGAGGAGACCCTGCGCCACGACACCTCCAGCCAGATGCTCGCCCGCTACGTCGCCCAGGACGTCGAGCTCCACGGCCAGGTCGTCCCCGCCGGATCGAAGCTGCTCGTCCTGCTCGGCTCGGCCAACCGCGACGAGCGGGTCTTCACCGCCCCGGACGTCTTCGACGTCCACCGCCCGGCCGACGAGCTCGGCAGGATCATGAGCTTCGGCGTCGGCCGGCACTTCTGCCTCGGCGCCAACCTGGCCCGCCTCGAGGCTCGCGTCGTGCTGACGGAGCTGGTGCGGCGTACGTCGGGGTTCGAGGTCCACGCCGACCGCGCTGTCCGAGTGCACTCCACGAGCGTGCGCGGGTTTGCGCGGCTGCCTGTCTCGTTCGTCTGGAGGGCGCGATGAGCGCCGTGGATGCTCACCGAGGTACCTCGGTGAGCGATCACTTCCTTCGTGGAGCTCCGCGAAGAAAGTGCGCATTCGCCGAGTTACCTCGGTCAGCGTCCAGGGAGGACGCATGAGCAAGTACGCCCAGCCTGAGCGCCGCCCGGCGGTGATCACCGGCGCGTCGTCGGGGATCGGCGCGGAGACCGCGAAGGCGCTCGCCGGTGCCGGCTTTCCGGTCGCCCTGGGAGCGCGGCGCGTCGACCGGGTCGAGGAGATCGCCGCCGCGATCCGGGCCGACGGGGGAGAGGCGGTCGCGCACCCGCTCGACGTGACCTCCGAGGAGTCGGTGGCCGGGTTCGCCGCGAAGGTGGCCGCCGACCTCGGTGATGTCGAGGTCCTGGTCAGCAACGCCGGCGTCACCCATCCCGGCGCGACCGTCGACGTGCCCACCGAGACCTTCGCGAGCCAGGTCGACATCAACCTGCTCGGCGCCCACCGGGTGCTGCGTGCCTTCGGACCCGGGATGATCGAGCGCCGCCGCGGTGATCTGGTCTTCCTCTCCTCCGACGTGGCGCTGAGGCCACGACCGTTCATGGGAGCGTACGCCGCCTCGAAGTGGGGCCTGGAAGGCATGGTCGGCGCGCTGCAGATGGAGCTCGAGGGCACCGGCGTCAGGGCCTCGATCGTGCGACCCGGTCCCACCCACTCCGACATCGGCAACGAGTGGCCTGCCGAGCTCGGCGGGTTCGTGCTGGAGCAATGGGTCCGCTGGGGCCTGGCCCGACACCCGCATTTCCTCAAGGCCCGTGCGCTGGCCGACGCGATCATCACGGTCGTGACCGCCGCCCGTGGCATCCACATCAGCACCATCGACGTCAACCCCGAGGCCCCTGTGGTTCCCGAAGGGCCCGGGGAGCGAAGCGACCGACGGGAGGCACCATGACGATCCCCACCGTCTCCACCGTCCTGGACGACCAGGACCCGACCGTCCCCGAGATCATCCGCGGCACCGGGCACCTGCCCGAGATGCGCGTCGACCCGATCTCGCTGTTCACCCGCGTACGCGAGGAGTGCGGCGACCTGGGCCGCTTCCGGCTCGCCGACAAGGACGTCGTCCTGGTCACCGGGGCCGAGGCCAACGAGGCGTTCTTCCGGGCACCCGACGACGTGCTCGACCAGGCGGCGGCCTACCCGTTCATGACGCCGATCTTCGGCAAGGGAGTTGTCTTCGACGCCTCGCCCGAGGAGCGGCAGCAGATGCTGAAGAACCAGGCGCTGCGCGGCGACATGATGCGCGGGCACGCGCAGACGATCGAGGCCGAGATCCGCCGGATGATCGCCGGCTGGGGCGAGGAGGGAGAGATCGACCTGCTCGACTTCTTCGCCGAGCTGACCATCTACACCACGTCGGCCTGCCTGGTCGGGAAGCCGTTCCGCGAGGAGCTCGACGCCTCGTTCGCCCAGCACTACCACGAGCTGGAGCACGGCACGGACGCGATCGCGTACGTCGACGCCTACGCGGACATCGACAGCTTCCGCAGGCGCGACGCCGCCCGTGAGCGGTTGGTCGCGCTGGTCCAGGCGATCGTCGACAAGCGGGTCGCCCGGGGCAAGGTCCCGCGTGAGGAGCGCGACCTGCTCGATGTGCTGATCTCGATCGACATGGACACCGACACCATCACCGGGATCTTCATCTCGATGATGTTCGCCGGCCACCACACCTCCTCGGGCACCGCGTCGTGGGCGATGATCGAGCTGCTCCGCAACCCGGCGGTGATGGCCGACGTCGTCGCCGAGCTCGACGACCTCTACGCCGATGGCTCGGAGGTGAGCTTCCAGGCGCTGCGCTCGATCCCGGTGCTGGAGGCCGCGCTGAAGGAGACGCTGCGGCTGCACCCTCCGCTGATCATCCTGATGCGGCTGGTGCGCGAGGACTTCGAGCTGCTCGGCGAGACCATCCCGGCCGGCACCCTGCTCGCCGCCTCGCCGCGGGTCTCCAACCGGATCGAGGACGACTTCCCCAAGGCGGAGATGTTCGACCCGTCGCGTTACCTCGACCCGCGCCAGGAGGACATGCAGAACCGCTGGACCTGGATCCCGTTCGGCGCCGGCAAGCACCGCTGCGTCGGCAACGCGTTCGCGATGATGCAGATGAAGGCGATCTTCTCGGTCATCCTGCGCGACTACTCGTTCGAGGCGGCGCAGCCGCTGGAGTCGTACGCCGACGACTTCACCAAGATGGTGATCCAGCTCCAGCAGCCCTGTCGCGTCCGCTATCGGCGGCGGCCCGTGGGCGGTGGCAGAGCATGAAGCTCGCCGCTGACCTGGGTCTGTGCCAAGGACATCAGGAGTGCCTCGCCGAGTCGCCCGAGCTCTTCGGGTTCGACGAGGACAGCTACCAGGTCGTCGTACGCGTCCCCGAACCGGCCGCGGAGCAGCTACCCGCCGCGCGGGCGGCCGTGAAGTACTGCCCTGCTTTCGCTCTCACTCTGGAGGACTGACGTGGATCGCACCGAGATCGAAAGGTTCTGGGCCGGCTGGCTCAGCCTTAACCGTCAAGCAGAGGCTGAGGGTGACTGGGCGCCGCTGGCCGACCTGTACGCCGAGGACGCGACGTACGGCTGGATGTACACCCCCGACGAGCACTTCATGGCCGTCGGCCGCGAGCAGATCCGGGAGTGGGCGCTCGGCACCGAGATGGCCGGGCTCGAGGGCTGGCACTACGACTACCAGGCGACGGTCATCGACGACGTCAACGCGATGGTGATCGGGTTCTGGCGGCAGCGGGCCGGGATCGTCGACGACGCGACCGGGGAAGAGTACGAGATCTGTGGCATCGGCGGCTCGTGGTTCGGGGTCGCGCCGCGGCCGGATGGTGACGGACTGGAGTTCGCCTGGCAGCGGGACTGGTTCGACCTCGGGTCCACCGCAACCACCTTCCTCGACATCGTCAAGGCCAAGAAGGCGACCGCCGGGCTGCTGGAGCGGATGTCCCTCAACGGCATCGAGCAGCCCGGCCACTACCGCCTCGCCGACCTGCCCTCGACCGTTTGGCCGCCACCCGTCGCGGCCGGGAACTTCGTGACCCAGAGCAAACCGTCTCTGGCTTCGCTTCGACAGGAGCTCGCGTGACGAACCGAAACCCCACCAACCCGACCGCCCAGCAGCTCGTCGACGGCAAGCTCGGCGCCGCCGCGTCCGGTGAGACGTACGCGATCGTGAACCCGGCCACGGGGCAGGAGATCGGGCGCGCACCGGACTCGACGGCCCAGGACATGGACGCCGCGATCGCTGCCGCGCGCCGGGCCTTCGACGAGACCGACTGGTCCACCGACGTGGCGTTCCGGGTCCGCTGTCTACGTCAGCTGCACCAGGCGCTCCTGGACAACGCCGAGGCGCTGCGCGAGCTAACCACCGCCGAGGTCGGCGCGCCCGCCTTCCTGGTGACCGGGCCGCAGTTCGACACCCCGGTCGACACGCTGCGGTGGACGATCGACCTGGCCGAGTCCTATGAGTGGGAGCGGGACCTCGGCGTCGGGGTCACGATGGGCATCTCCTCGCGCCGCACCGTGCGCAAGGAGGCGGTCGGGGTGGTCGCGGCGATCACGCCGTGGAACTTCCCCAACCAGATCAACCTCGCCAAGATCGGGCCGGCGCTGGCGGCCGGCAACACGGTCGTCCTCAAGCCCGCCCCGGACACGCCGTGGCTGGCGGCCGAGCTCGGGCGCCTGGCCGCCGAGCACACCGACCTCCCGCCGGGGGTGTTCAACGTGGTCACCCCGCGCGACAACCGGGTGGCCGCGATGCTGGCCGAGGACCCGCGGGTCGACCTGGTCTCCTTCACCGGCTCCACGGCCACCGGCCGGGCGATCATGGCGGCCGCGGCGCCGAGCCTGAAGAAGGTCTTCCTCGAGCTCGGCGGCAAGTCCGCGGCGATCGTCCTCGACGACGCCGACGTGGCGTCGGCCGCCTCGATCGCGGCCTTCTCGGTGGCGGTGCACGCAGGTCAGGGCTGCGCGCTGACGACCCGCCTCCTGGTGCCTCGCGCGTCCTACGACGAGGCGGTCGAGGCGGCCGCCGCGACGATGGCCTCGCTCGGCGCGGGCGACCCGGCCGATCCCGGCACGATCTGCGGACCGGTGATCTCCGCGCTCCAGCGCGACCGCATCCTCGCCTACCTGGCGCTCGCGGAGGAGGAGGGCGGCCGGTTCGCCACCGGCGGCACCGTGGCGGTCCAGGACGGCGACCTCGCCGCCGGCTTCTGGGTCGAGCCGACGGTCATCGCCGGTCTCGACAACACTGCCCGGGTCGCCCGTGAGGAGATCTTCGGGCCGGTGCTCACGGTCATCGCCCACGACGGCGACGACGATGCCGTACGCATCGCCAACGACTCGGCCTACGGCCTCTCCGGCTCGGTCGAGTCCGGCTCGCTCGAGCGCGCGAAGTCGGTGGCCGCCCGAATCCGCACCGGCACTCTCGGTGTCAACGGCGGCCAGTGGTTCGGCCCTGACGCCCCCTTCGGCGGCTACAAGCAGTCCGGCCTCGGCCGGGAGATGGGCGTCGAGGGCTTCGAGGAGTATCTGGAGACCAAGCTGATCGCGGAGCCCGCATGAGGCCGGGAGAGGGAGAGATGGACCGCTTCAAGGACAAGGTCGTCGTCGTCACCGGGGCGGCGCAGGGGATCGGCGAGGCGTACGCCAAGGGGCTGGCCGCCGAGGGGGCCGCCGTCGTGGTCGCCGACCTGAACGAGGAGAAGGGGCAGCAGGTCGCCAAGGAGATCGAGGCGGCCGGCGGAGTCGCCCGGTTCGTACGCTGCGACGTCTCCGACCACGCCTCGGCGGCCGCGCTGGTGGCGGAGACGACCGAGACGTACGGCGGGATCGACGGTCTGGTCAACAACGCCGCGATCTACGGCGACATGGCCTTCGACCTGCTGATCACCGTCGACTGGGACTACTACGAGAAGTTCATGGGCGTGAACCTCAACGGAGCCCTGGTGATGACCCGCGCGGTCTACCCGGCGATGCAGCGGCGCGGCGGTGGCGCGATCGTCAACCAGTCCTCGACCGCCGCCTACCTCTACTCCGGCTTCTACGGCCTCGCCAAGGTCGGCATCAACGGGCTGACCCAACAGCTCGCCCATGAGCTCGGTGGGATGAACATCCGGGTCAACGCGATCGCGCCCGGGCCGACCGACACCGAGGCGACCCGGGTGCAGGCCGGTGACGCGGCGCGAGAGATGACGAAGGGCATGGCGATCAAGCGCCTCGGCACCACCGAGGACATGGTCGGGGTCGCGAAGTTCCTCCTCTCCGAGGAGTCCTCGTGGATCTCCGGGCAGATCATCGCCGTCGACGGCGGAGGGACGTTCCGGCTGTGACACGCGCAGGATTTGTCGGGCTCGGCAACATCGGCAAGCCGATGGCGCTCCGGCTCGCGGGCACCGACGGGGTCGAGCTGTGGGTCCACGACATCGCCGAGGCGCCCGTCGCCGAGCTCGGTGCCGCCGGTGCGAAGACCGCGGCCTCGGTCGCCGAGCTGGCCTCGGCCGTCGACGTCCTCAGCGTGATGGTGCGCGACGACGACCAGGTCCGCCAGGTCATCGCCGAGGTGATCGCGGCCGACCGCTCGGAGCAGGCGCCGTTGACGGTCCTGGTGCACTCCACGGTCGCCCCGGAGACGCCCGCCGAGCTGGCCGCGACGGCCGAGCCGCACGGCGTGCGCGTCCTCGACGCGCCGGTATCCGGTGGCCCGATGGGAGCGGCCGACGGCACCTTGGCGATCCTCGTGGGCGGCACCCCCGAGGCGTACGCAGCGGCAGCGCCGGTCCTGGCGGCGATGGGCTCGAAGGTGGTCCATGCCGGTGAGATCGGTGCCGGGACGAAGCTGAAGCTGGCCCGAAACCTGCTCCACTTCGCTTCCTTCACCGCTGCGACCGAGGCTCAGCGTCTGGCCGAGGCGGCGGGCCTGGACCTGAAGGAGCTCGGCGAGGTCGTACGCCACACCGACGCGATCACCGGCGGCCCGGGAGCCGTCCTCTACCGCGACACCACGGCCCCGATCGAGGAGACCGACTTCTGGCATGGCGTCTTCGGCCACGTGGCCGCGCTGGGGGAGAAGGACCTCGGCTTCGCGATCGAGCTCGCCGACAAGCTCGGCGTGGAGGTGCCGCTGGCCCGGCTCGCGCTCGAGCGACTGGCTCCGGGCCTGGGGATGCCTTCGAGGACGTCGCCCCCGGAGGAGAAGTTCGCCGACCTCCCCGAGGCGCGGGCCAAGGGCCTGCGAAAGATGGAGGAGGTCTACGGCTTCGACATGGCCGACGGCGAGGGTGACTTCTTCCGCTACACCGCCGACCACCTCTTCGGCGACATCTGGCAGCGCCCGGGCCTGACCACGCGCGACCGCCGGCTCCTCCTGATCGGCCTGCTCGCCGGCCGCGGCGCCGCGGACGTGCTCGGGATCCAGATCCCCGCGGCGTACGCCAACGGCGAGCTCTCCGAGGACGAGCTGCGCGAGATCGTGGTGTTCCTGAGCCACTACGCGGGGTGGCCCGATGGTGCCAGGATGAACACGGTCGTCGAGGAGACGATCGGCAAGGCTCGGCGGAAGGCACAGCGCTCATGACCTACGTCATCACTCAGTCCTGCTGCAACGACGCCTCCTGCGTGGAGGTCTGCCCGGTCGACTGCATCCACCCGGGGCCGGACGAGCCGGGATTCGGCGCCGCCGAGATGCTCTACATCCACCCCGACGAGTGCATCGACTGCGGTGCCTGCGAGGACGCGTGCCCGGTCAACGCGATCTTCCCCGACTACGAGGTCCCGGACGCGTTCGCGCCCTACACCGACATCAACGCCGCCTTCTTCGAGTTCACCGGCGAGCAGGAGGAGCCCGCACCACTGCCGCCGCCGGGGGCCAAGATCGCCGGCTCCGGCCCGCTCAGGGTCGCCGTGGTCGGCGCCGGCCCCGCCGGTTGGTACGTCGCCGAGGAGCTCGCCGCCACCCGCCGCTGCGACGTGGAGATCACTGTCCTCGACCGGCTTCCCACGCCCTACGGACTCGTCCGCTACGGCGTCGCGGCCGATCATCTGGACACCAAGGAGATCGTCTCCGGCTTCGCGAAGACCGCACGCCACCGCCGGGTGCGGACCCGCTACAACGTGGAGGTCGGCCGCGACATCACCCACGAGGAGCTCCTCGGTGGCCACCATGCGGTGGTCTACACGACCGGTGCCGGGGAGGGCCGAAGCCTCGGCCTGCCGGGGGAGGAGCTGCCGGGCTCGACGTCGTCGGCAGAGCTCGTCGGCTGGTACAACGGCCATCCCGATCGCGCCGCGCTCACCTTTCCGCTCGCCCACGAGCGTGCCGTCGTCATCGGCAACGGTAACGTCGCCCTCGACCTGGCCAGGCTGTTGCTGGCCGACGAGGAGACGCTGCAGGCCTCCGACCTGGCGCCGGCCGCGCTCTCGGCCTTGGCCGCCAGCGGCATCCGCGAGGTCGTCGTCACCGCCCGCAGGGGCGCCGAGCACGCCGCCTTCACCAGCCCCGAGCTGCGCGCACTGGCCGACGATCCCGGCATCGACGTCGTGGTCGACGAGGCCGACCTGGCCGCGCTGCCGACCGCGGCGGACCTGACCGCACGCGACGCCGGCACCTTCGCGGCGCTCCAGAAGGCCGATCTGCTCCGTGACCTGGCCGGTCGGCCGCGTACGAACGCCGCCAAGCGGCTGGTCCTCCGCTTCGGCCTGACACCCACGGAGATCCTCGGCGCGGACACCGTTGCCGGCGTGCGCTTCGACACCGGCGAGGAGATCGAGGCCGGGCTGGTCGTCCGTGCCACCGGCTACCGGTCGGCCGGGGTCCCCGGCGTCCCGAGCGAGGAGGGCACCGGCAGGTTCCCGCACGAGGCCGGCCGGGTCGTCGGAGCCCGGGCGACCTATACCGCGGGCTGGGCCAAGCGTGGTCCCAGCGGCGTGATCGGCACCAACCGGGCCTGCGCCGCCGAGACCGTACGCACGCTCCTGGACGACTATGCCGCCGGCTCGCTCGCCGAGCCCACCGGTGAGTCGCTCGACGATCTGTTGGCGGCACGCGGGGTGGTCGTGGTCGACCACACCGGCTGGAACACGCTCGACACCCACGAGCGCGAGTCGGGCAAGGAGATCGGCCGGCCCCGGGTGAAGGTGACCGACCGGGAGGAACAGGTGCGGATCGCGGCCCTTGCCCGAGTTTGACCGGCGTGCATTGGGATTGTCTGTAAGAGTGGGTGAAAACCGATCCTCGGGGAAAGGCACTCGATGACAGGCAGCGACTACAAGGACTGGAACCAGTCGATCATCGACGAGTTCCGTGCCAACGACGGCAACGTCACCTCGGTGCCGTTCGGGCGCGGGCTCGTGCTCGTGCACCACACCGGCGCCAAGACCGGCAAGGAGCGCGTCTCTCCGGTGGCCAACCTCCACCCGGACGCCGACACCTGGCTGATCGCCGCCTCCAAGGCAGGCGCGCCGGAGAACCCGGCCTGGTATCACAACCTCCTGGCTCACCCGGAGACCAAGATCGAGACCCCCGACGAGGGCGTCGTCGAGGTCGAGGTCACCGAGCTGAAGGGCGCCGAGCGCGACGAGGCCTGGGAGCGGTTCAAGGCGATGAGCCCGGGTTTTGCCGACTACGAGGCGAAGACCGACCGGGTCATCCCGGTCCTCGCGCTCCGGCGGCGCTGACCGCTCAGACCGGTGTGATGGGCAGCGACCGGCGCGGCTCGAAGGCGAAGTCCGCGCCGGTGCTGAACCTCACCACCGCGACCTCGGAGGCCTCCGGTGCAGGCTCGCGGCGGCGTACGACCTCGACCCGCCACCCGGCGCCTGCTGGCTCGGGGGTCACCTCGACGT
>NZ_JBHVKN010000060.1:0-26015 GCF_042798075.1 Nocardioides sp. NPDC057772 | reverse complement strand
CGCTACCGATCTTGGAGGCCTCGACGCCTACCCAAGTGCCACCACGCCGCCCAACGCGGCGACCGAGCTCACCCCCACCTCAGGTAGGAAGAGCCCCTTATCATGTCATTCTGCATAGATGGACGCCTCCTCTCGGCGCACCTGTGCAACTCCCACGCAAGGTCGAGGCGGCAGTGAACCGAGCGGCTTCTGTCACCGATTGAGCAGGATCTCGCCTACGAGAATGAGGCCATATCCAGCCACGAAGCTGACCCAAGGATCGAGTGGGAATCGCCCGGTAGCTCCAACCGCCACGATCGCTGCAGCTCGGAGTATCACTGCTAGCCCAACGGCCATGAGTACGACAGCGACTGCGACGATCACGTGACACTCTTTACGGGCCGTGGGCTCATGGCTCGAAGCGGTAGCCGATGCCGGGTTCGGTGACAAGGTGCCGCGGTCGGGTGGGATCCGCTTCGAGCTTGCGTCGCAATTGGCCGAGATAGACACGCAGGTACTGGGTTTCCTTCTCGTACTCGGGTCCCCAGACCTCGGTGAGAAGGAGTCGCTGTGTGACGAGTTGGCCTCGGTTTCGGAGGAGCACTTCGAGGATGTGCCACTCGGTCGGGGTCAGCCGGACGTCGTTCCCATTTGGGCCGATGGCCTTCTTGGCTGCGAGATCCACGCGGAAGGATGTTGTCTCGACCACGGCTGGGGAAGGGGGATTGACGCTTCGCCGCAGGGCCGCCCGGATGCGTGCGAGGAGTTCGTCCATGCCGAACGGCTTGGTTACGTAGTCGTCTGCGCCAGCGTCGAGGGCGTCTACCTTGTCCCATTGTCCATCTCTGGCGGATAGGACAACGACCGGCATGTCGCTCCAGCCACGCAGTCCGCGGATCACGTCGAGCCCGTCAAGATCGGGGAGGCTGAGGTCCAAGAGGACGAGGTCAGGGTTGTTGCGCGCCGCCAGATCGAGGGCCTCGGCGGCGGTGCCGGCGATGTCGACGTCATACTTGCGGGCTCGCAGGTTGATGCGCAGTGCACGCGCGAACTGCAGTTCGTCTTCCACGATCAGGATGCGGGTCACGCTGTCTCCAGCCCGATGGTCATGGTGAGTCCACCTCCGGGGGTCTTGGTGGCTGACAGCGTGGCTCCCATGGCATCACAGAAGCCGCGAGCGATCGCTAGGCCGAGCCCGGTGCCGGTGTGTCCTTCACGCTCGTCGAGGCGCCTGAAGGCGGTGAACATCTCTGCCCAGCGTTCCGGCGGAACACCAGGTCCGTGATCACGGACGGCGATCTCTACGCGGCTGTCGACGGCGCGAGCCCGGATCGACGTGCCAACGAGGTCGAAGCGCAGCGCGTTTGCAACCAGATTCGCGATCACACGCTCGAGCAGATCGGGATCTGCCATAAGCGTCGGTAGATCTTCGGGCACATCGACCGGAAGGTGGGTCGCGTACCCTCCCACGCTGATGAGTGCCCGGGCCACAACCTCATCGGCAACGACAGGCTGCTCGCGAACCAGCACAGCACCGGCCTGAATCCGCGTCAATGCGAGGAGGTTTGTCACCACTCCGTCAAGCCGGTCAGCGCCAACCTCAATGGTGGCAAGCAACTCAGCATGCTCCTCAGGGGACCAGTCGATGTCAGGTTGCCGTAGCGTCGAGACCGCAACCTTGATGGACGAGAGCGGCGTACGCAGGTCGTGGCTGACTGCCGCCAGGATCGCCGAGCGGGTTCGGTCGGTCTCCAGTAGTGCGCGGGCTCGCGCGGCCTGTGCAGCGCGGTTACGGGCTCCTACCTCCACGCTGACACTGACCAACACACTGACCACCACGAAGAGGAGCAGCTCAACGACGTGCTTTCGGGACACGATCTCGAAGGTGTAGTAGGGCTCAGTCAGGAAGAAGTTGGCCAGTGCAAACGAGGCGAATGCCCCGGTCACAGCCGGAGCGATGCCTCCGATGACAGCGACTCCGACGACCGCGAGCACGTAAGCCAGCATCACCACCGCGAGCGAGTCATCACTGCGGTAGGGCAAGCCCGCCATGGTTAGGGTCGGCAGGCCGACCACCACGATCGCCCAGGCCACCGCCTTGCGGCGCGCGGAAAGGACCGGGCTCTCGGTCTGTCGGTGGGCATCGACCTGCCTCAATGCACTTGGCCTCACGTCGGTCACGCTTTCACGAGGTTCGCGAGCGCCAACGATGCCTCTCCCCCGGCTCAGTGTTGGAATTGCCACGGGACCTCCGCGATCAGGACCCGATCCAGGCGGGAAAGCCGGCGAGCAAGTGTCGGGTCGTCCAGGCGGTGCAGCGAACGTTGCCACCCTCGCGCGACAGCGATGGCCGGGAAAACAACCATGACCACCGAAGCTGGATCTCGGCAACGGAGTGTGTCCACGTAGTTGACCACGGGGTCCGGATCTTCAGACGTAGGTTGTGCGCAATGGAGTGGCACATCAATCCGGCGACTCGCCCACTCCTTGACCAAGGCATCTGTGCGCCTGCCGTCAGTGCACGCATTGAGAGCAACCAGTGATCGGGGATGGTGTGCCTCAGCGAACCGCAGTGCCCTCCGAACAGATGCGTCGAAGTCGCTGACCACAAGAATGATGTGCAGATGATCCGGCTCGGCCGAGGGCCCATGCTGGTTAGGCTCGTTCTCCTCGACAACGCTGTCGGCCACTAGGTCGCGCACAAGTCGACCGAATCATGTGTGTCCCGGGAACGGGGTGGTTCCCGACGCCACCCTTACATGGAAGCCCTAAATCCTTGCGCGTTCTTTACAGCCTAGGGCCACGCAAACGGGCCGAGCCGGACCTATGCTCATGCGGTCCCGTGCCCTGGTTGGCCATGAACGTCTTGCGCGACGAGGAGGTGATCGAGATACAGCACAGGTTTGGGTACCGGCTCGTGCGCCACCCGGCACAGGCCACCGCCCTCGCTTTCGCCGTCACGATCTTTCTCGGCGCAGTCCTTCTCAGCCTGCCAGTGAGCCGCAGCGGCGACGGCTCCGCACCATTCCTCACTGCCTTGTTCACCTCGACCAGCGCCGTGTGCGTCACGGGACTCGTCACGGTGGACACCGGCACCTACTGGTCGACCTTCGGCCAGGTGGTGATCCTCGCGCTGATCCAGGTCGGAGGCTTCGGGATCATGACCCTCGCCTCTCTCCTCGGCCTGCTGGTTGCCCGTCGACTGGGCCTGCGGAGCCGCATCACAGCAGCCGCGGAGACGAAGTCGCTGGGAATCGGGGAGATCCGAAGTGTCCTTGTCGGGGTCGCGCGCATCACGCTCCTCTTCGAGGCGATCGTCGCACTGCTTCTGACCACGCGGTTCGCCTCTGAGTACGACGAGTCGCTCAGCAACGCGGCGTACCTCGGTGTGTTTCACGCGATCTCCGCGTTCAACAACGCCGGCTTTGGTCTCTACGCCGATAGCTTGATGTCCTTTGTCAACGATCCGCTGATATGCGTTCCTATAGCCACTGCTGTGATCTTCGGCGGCCTCGGATTCCCTGCGGTGCTCGAGCTCCGCAGGCACCTGATGCCGCGCGTGTGGAGTCTCCATACGAAGCTCACTGTCGGAACCACCCTGCTTCTGCTGGTCCTAGGCACCGCGTACACCTTGCTCGGCGAATGGAGTAACCCGGCCACCCTCGCGCCGATGTCTCTCTCCGAGAAGATCCACGCCGGTTTCTTCCACTCGGCGATGACCCGAACCGCCGGATTCAACAGCCTCGACATCAGCGCCATGAACGAGGGCACCTGGTTCGGCACCGTGATCTTGATGTTCATCGGCGGCGGATCGGCAGGTACCGCCGGCGGCATCAAGGTCACCACCTTTATCGTGCTCTTCTTTGTGATCCTCGCCGAGGTGCGCGGCGATAAGGACACCAACGCTTTCGACCGACGTATCGACCCACGGGCCCAGCGCCAAGCTCAGAGTGTCGCGCTGCTCGGTGTCGGTGCTGTCGTCGCCGGCACGCTCACCCTGATGCAGACGCACAACTTCTCACTCGGGCAGGCGCTGTTCGAGGCGACATCGGCGTTCGGCACTGTGGGCTTGTCCACCGGCATCACTCCCGACCTGTCTGCTGCGGGCCAGATCGTCGTTATCGCCCTCATGTTCCTCGGCCGCCTCGGGCCGATCACTCTCGTCTCTGCACTCGCGTTACGCCAACAGCAGCAGAGGTACCGACTACCAGAAGGGCGGCCAATCATTGGGTAGCAAGACCACACGCCTGCACAACAGCGTCGTCGTCATCGGCCTAGGCCGATTCGGCCGCTCACTCGCGCGCGAGGTCATGGCCGGAGGAGCAGAAGTGCTCGCCATCGACGCCGACGACCACGTCGTGCAGTCCCTCACCGGCCGACTCACCCATGTCGTCACCGCTGACAGCACCGACGAGGAGGCCCTGCGACAGCTATCCGTCCACGAGTTCCGCCGAGCTGTCGTCGCGATTGGCACGGACGTGGAGTCCAGCATCCTGACCACCTCGATCCTGGTCGACTTCGGTATCCCCAACATCTGGGCGAAGGCCATCTCCAATGCGCACGCCAAGATCCTCAGCAAGGTCGGCGCCCACCACGTCGTGCGGCCCGAGCATGACATGGGTCGCCGGGTCGCCCACCTGGTCGGAGGAAAACTGCAGGACTACATCGAGTTCGACGACGAGGGCTACGCCATCGCCAAGACGACCCCACCCAGCTACCTGTGGGGCCTGCCTCTACGGCAGAGCACACCGCGCACCAAGCACGGCGCAGCGGTCATAGGAGTAAAATCGCCTGGGCAGGGATTCATCCTTGCAACGCCTGACACGGTCATCAACCGTGGTGACACCATCATCGTCTCAGGGCAGAGGGAGGCAGTCGAACGTTTTAGCAACATGGACTAACGCGACTATCGCCTCCGGCCCGCGCCCTGTGCCGAACGGCACAAGGACAGAATCCCGAGTTTGTGCGACCAGCAGCGCCGGAAGGAGCCGTCGATGGAAGGCTGGAGGAAGGCCGCGCGGGTGGTGTTCGCGCGGCACAGCAATCCGTGGAGCATGTGGACGAGATGGGCGAGCACGCCCCTATTGCTTGTCCCAGTGTGGCGACACAGCCGGCGCGACGCCGCGCTGGTCGGCCTCTGGATGGCAATCAACCCAGTGATGTTCAGCAAACCCGCACACGACCGGGCATGGGCGACCAGGGCGGCTCTTGGCGAGGAGCAATGGATCGTCAAGCGGCCGATGGACACCGCGATGGCGGTCAACGGCGCGGCGACTGCCGCCATACTGGTCGCGATGATCGCCGCCCATCAACACCGTGCCGTACCGGCAGCCGCGGCGACAGCACTAGAGATGGGGCTGCTGATGATCTACTGGGGCCTGATGGCCCGCTACTACGACCGCAACGGGGCATGATCCAAACTGATTCGCCCTGGGTTTCGTTTCTATCGGCTTCCCTGTCCGGCGGTCGCCGGCTGGGCTGAATCAAGGTCAGCGTAGTAGGCCTGTTCGACCTCGATGGGTGTGCGGTAGTCGAGCTCGCCGTGAAGCCTGCTGTTGTTCCACCACCACACGTACTCCAGGGTGGCCAGCTCGACCTGTTCCACGGTGCGCCAGGGTCCCCGGCGGCGGATCAGCTCGGTCTTGTACAGCCCGTTGACCGCCTCGGCCAGCGCGTTGTCGAACGAGTCGCCAACCGTGCCAGTCGAGGGCTTCGCACCGAGTTCGACGATCCGATCGGTGTAGACCACCGCAAGTTAGTTCGACCCGTGATCAGCGTGATGGACCAGGCCAGCCAGCCAGATCACGACCTTCACGGTCAGCGTCCCAGGCAGCCATGTCCAGCGCCCGCAGCGGCAAGATGTCAGCACGCAGCGTCGCTGCGACGTTCCAGCCCACGATCCGCCGCGAGTACACGTCGGTGACGAACGCGACGTAGGCGAACCCGGACCAGGTCGCCACATAGGTCATGTCAGCAACCCACAGGCGCCCCGGGCCGGGCGCGGTGAAGTCGCGGTTGACCAGGTCCTTCGGCAGTGCGGCCCCGGTCTTGTCCGGGCGGGTGGTGAAGGTCTTCTTCGAGCGCTTCACCCCGCGCAGGTCCAGCTCCCGCATCAGCCTGGCGGTCTGGTCCCGGCCGATGTCCCAGCCTTGGCGTTTGAGCAGGGCGTGCATCTTCCTCACTCCGTACACGCCGTAGTTCTCAGCGTGTAGCCGGGCGACCTCGGGTTTGAGGAGCCCATCACGTAGCCGCCGTGCCGAGGGCACCCGGGTCTTCGCGGCCCGGTAACCACGCGAGGTGATGAACCCACGAACCGCCGCACCCAGGACACGGCAGATGGCCTCGACCCCGAAATGATCGCGATGTTCGTCGATGAACCGGATCATCTCGTCGTGGGACGGTCGAGCTCCTTGGCCGAACCGATTATGGCGGTTGGAACCAGAGCAATGCTTCGCGCCGCTACGGGCGATGGTTGGGCGTGATCACCGCACCTTCGATCTGGGTGACCGCGATCGGCGCCCGGCTGGCTATGCCTGGCTGCTGCGCTACGGAACCGAAACCCATCTCTTCGAGCACCTCGATGCGGCGCTCCTGGTCGACGCCTGGCCCGACCTGGCCGACACCCTTCCCCCGGAGATCCGCGCCGCATGGGCGCCACTGGTGGGTCACACCGCAGAACAGGGCATCGAGGAACTCAGCATCGCCGACGCCCGGGAATGGGACAGGAGTACCGACGCCAAACCGCTACGCACGCCAAGAAGATGCGGGTGTTTCGGCGGCTGGCCGACTACGGGCTCGACCCTGACCAGATCCGAAGCCTGATGCGGCACTGGTGAAGCTCGTCTAGGCTCCACGAGGCGAGGCGGCCGATCTCCAACCCGGCACCGGTTGCGGAGCATGGTTGTCAACGTCATCGCCGACTTGTTGTCAACGTCATCGTCGACTTGGGCGCGGGCGGCACGACGGTCCTGCTCGTCAGCGACGGCATCATCGATGTACCCGGCGCTCGATCGCGACCGCCCTCACGAGCACGTCGGACAGAACCCGAAGATCTCGATGACCGACTCGATCTCGGTGAACCCGGCCTCCCGCGCCCACCCGGCCACCATCGAGTCGATCGACTCGCCGACGACTTCGACCGCCGTCCGGCACCGGCGGCACACCAGGTGATGGTGCGGGCCGGCGGCGCAACGACGGTAGAGCGTCTCCCCGTCGAGGCCACGCACGCAGTCGACGCTGCCGGTCTCGGCGAGCAGCTGCAGGCTGCGATAGACCGTGGAGCGGCCGACGTGCTGCCCGATCCGGTTGAGCTCGTCGTAGATCACTTGGACACTGGCGAAGACCCCGAGCTCCTCGAGCACATCCAGCACGGCTCGCCGCTGCCGCGTCGCACGTGCGCCGCCCAGCACCTCGTCATCGCCGGTCCGCATGCGCTTGTCCTCAGTGAGCGTGTGGTCCGGCGAGCGCGGCCTCGACGTCGGCGCGGGTGACCTGGGCGAGTGGCTTGTGGATCTTGAACTGTTGCGGCGCGCCGGGGTGCATCAGCGCGATCACGGTCTCCGTCGGCGGGCAGCCGGGCTCGGTGCAGGCGAGCTCGGTGACCAGGATCTTGATGTCATCCTCGACGATGCCCGCGACCAGGCCACGTACGCGCGCTGAGTCTCCTGACCCTGTGCGTGCCGGCCCCGGCAGGCGGATGCGGTCCATCGTCAGCGACTCCTGACCAGGCTCAGGACGCCACCGCCGCGTACCACGACCAGAAGATTGCCGTCGAGCCAGCGAAGCGCGCGGGCGTCGTCGAACGGCAGCTTCTGCTTGGCGGTCCTGCTGCGACCGGCCGCCATGCCGGTGATGTCCCATACCCGGGCGGTGCCCTCGGAGCCGACCGAGGCGAGGATGTTGTTACGGGCCGGATTCCAGTCGAGGTCGACCACACGCTCATGGCCTTCGAGCTGGCGCGGTTGCCGGCCTCGCGGCCCCTTGCCTGCGAAGTCCCACACCGTCAGATCGGGGGCGCCGTTGTTGGCCAGCCATTGTCCGGTGCGGTCGAAGGCCAGGCGGGTGACCTTCTCGGGATAGCCCGACATGGTCAGCTCGTCGTTGTCAGCGGTGCGCCAGATGTGGACCGTGGAGTCCTGGTTGCCGCTGCATACCCACTTCCCGTTCGGGTTGGGTGCGACCTGCAGGTGTGAGCCGGCGTAGGGGAACGTGTGCACCGGCGCCGGCAGCCTGCCGTTGTGCACATAGACACCGCCGTATGCGCTGGCCAGCACATGATTGTCACGCGAGGACCACACCACGTCGGTGATCGTGCTCGGCGCGTCCTCAGAGACGTACGCCTCCTCGCCGGAGTCAGGCAGGATCAGGACCTGTTTGCCGGTCGCCACGGCGAGGTCGCCGTGGGCGTTGTAGGCAACCGCGTTGCTCCATGCCGTGCCGCCGTCGCTGCGCACCTCACCGGGAAGCGACCAGACCGCGTACCCGCGCGCACCGGCGACCGCGATCTGGTCACGGCTTGGGTGGACCGCGACCCGGATGGGCACGTCCACCGCGGTCGAGGTGCTGGCGGCGACGGTGCCCTCGGCCTCGACCCACCACACCGATCCTTCCTCAGTGGCCACCACGACACAGCCGGAGTCCCCGCCGCGGACCGCGATCGCGGTGATCTCCCCGCCGGCGACCTTAGCCTCCCAGGCGAGGTCGGAGTCGGTGCCGATGCCCATCTCGATACCGGCCGTCATGCGCCGGCCCCGATCAGGCAGGCGTTGAACTCGGCCTCGAGCTCGGCGCGGTCGAGGTTGCGGCCGATGAACACCATTCGGTTCGTACGCCTCTCGTCGCGGCCCCAGGCGCGGCCCTCGTCGCCGTCGAAGAGCATGTGGACGGCCTGGAAGACGTACTGGTTGTCCATGCCGTCGATGTTGAGGATGCCCTTGGAGCGGAAGATGTCGACGCCACGCTCGCCGAGCATCTTGCCGAGCCAGTCGTTGAGCTTCTCGACGTCGATGGCGCCCTCCGTCTCGATCCCGACCGAGGTGACGGTGAGGTCGTGCTGGTGGTCGGTCTCGGTCAGGAAGGTGGGGTCGGTCTGCAGGATCCGGTCGAGCGAGAAGGCACCGACGTCGAGGATGCTGGCCAGGTCGACCTTGGCGTGCTGGGTGGGGATGATGTCGGCCATCGCGTTGATGCTGCGCAGATGGGTGACGACCTCGTCGAGCTCGCCGAGGCCGACGAGGTCGGTCTTGTTGAGGATGAGCCGGTCGGCGAAGGCGACCTGCTCGACGGCCTCGTTCTCGACGTCCTCGGGCTTCTCCTCGAGCAGGTGATCGGTGATGTGCTTGGCGTCGACCAGGGTGATGATCGCGTCCAGGCGCAGCTGCTCGCGCAGCTCGTCGTCCATGAAGAACGTCTGCGCCACCGGGGCCGGGTCGGCGAGCCCGGTCGTCTCGATCACGATCCGGTCGAAGCGCTCGGTGCGCTTCATCAGCGTGGCCAGGATGCGGATCAGGTCGCCGCGTACGGTGCAGCAGATGCAGCCGTTGTTCATCTCGAAGATCTCTTCGTCGGAGTCGTAGACGAGGCCGTCGTCGATGCCGACCTCGCCGTACTCGTTCTCGATGACGGCGATCTTCTGGCCGTGCTCCTCGGTGAGGATCCGGTTCAGGAGGGTGGTCTTGCCGGAGCCGAGGAAGCCGGTGAGGACGGTCACCGGGACTCTCGTGTCGGTGCCGGTGTCGGTGGTGGTCATGGTGTGTCTCCTGTCGACGGGTGGATGTTCAGGGAAGTCGTCAGCGGGCAGGGATGAGCCCCATCAGGCGTTGGTGGTCACGGGCGCGGCGGAGAAGCCCGACGCCGTACGCCACGAACACCTCAGTCACCGCCACGACCGCGACCACGGGGCCGGTGGGCAGTCCGATGTGGTAGCTGACCAGCAGTCCGGTGACCGCGGCCACCACACCCAGAGCCGAGGCGGTCACCAGGCGCGGCAGGAGCCGGTCGGTCAGCTGCATCGCGGCCACCGCCGGGGCGAGGTAGAGCGTCAGGGCCATCAGCACACCGACGGTCGAGAGACCCACGACGACCAGCAGCGCGAGAGCGAGGAGGACCGCCGCATCGACCACCCCGGTGCGCACGCCGACGGTGCGGGCATGCACCGGGTCGAACGTGCTCGCCGAGAGCACCGGCAGCGCCACCCAACAGCCGACCATCACCACCGCGGACAGAGCCACCTGTGCGACGACCTCGACCCCAGTGATCGTCAGGGCGTTACCGAACAGGATGTGGGTGAGCGCACGCGGGTCGCCGGTCAAGGTGACACCGATCGCGCCCAGCGCGAAGAGGCCGTTCCCGGCGATCCCGATCGCGGAATCCTCCGGGAGCGCGGCGCGCACCACCAGCCAGGCGACCATCGAGGCCATCACGATGGCAGCCACGAAGGCGCCGAGCATCAGCGAGGCTCCGGCCAACGCGGCGCCCGCGACGCCGGCCAGCAGGGCGTGGCTCATCGCGTCGGTGAGGTAGACCAGCCGCCGGCTGGTGGCCCACACGCCCGCCACCGGGGCAGCGATGCCGAGCGCCAGACTCCCGACAGCGGCGCGCTGCATGAAGCCGTAGGAGAGCGGCTCGGTGATCAGGTCCAGCCAGGTCACACCGCCGCCCCCATCCCGAACAGCAGTCGCAGCTTGTCGGCGGCGAGCGCCTCGTCCGGGCAGCAGTCGGCCACCACACGGCCGTCGAGCCCGATCGCCCGGCCGAACGTCTTCTCGACCTCGGCGAGCTGGTGCACCGCCGCGAGCACGCAGACCCCGCGGTCGACCAGGTCGCCGAGCAGTCCCTCAAGCAGGCCGATACCGGTGCGGTCCAACCCCTCGTATGGCTCGTCGAGCAGCAGCAGCCGGGGCTCCTGGGCCAGGGCCCGGGCGAGCAGCACGCGCTGCCCCTGCCCTCCGGAGAGGCTGCTGACAGGCCGGTCGGCGAGCTCGCTGAGCCCGAGACGGTCGAGCGCGTCGTCGATGACCTCGCGATCGGCCGCCGAGGGCCGTCGCCACCAGCGCGAGCCGCGCAGCCGTGCGGCAGCCACCACCTGGCGTACGTCCAGGGGAAGGTCCCAGCGGGGATGTGCCCGCTGGGGCACGTACGCGACATGCTCACGCGCCACCGGGCAGGTGATCTCCCCGTGGTGGGGCAGCACACCGGCCAGGGCGGCCAGCAGTGTCGACTTCCCGGCGCCGTTGCGACCGATGAGTGCGACCATCTCCCCGGCGTACAGGCTGACGGAGACGTCGCGGAGCGCGATCTTGGAGCCGTAGTGGACCGCGAGGCCGGAGGTGGTCAGCACCGGGTGGCTGTGGTCGGGCGAGGTCATCGGCAGTCCAGACCCGTACGAAGCCGCTCGAGGTTGCCACGCATGACGGTGAGGTAGTCGCCGTCCTCTGGCGCGAACTCCATCACCGCGAGCAGGTCGGTGCCGGCGCCGATCTCGCGCGCCACGGTCTCGGCGAGCTTCGGCGGCAGCGCCTCCTCGAAGAAGACCGTCTTCGCCCCGGCGTCGCGGGCCGAGTCGGTGATCTCGGCCAGGGTCGCTGGGTCGGGCTCGTCGTCGGGCGAGAGCCCGGCGATCGGCACTTGGGTGAGGCCGTAGGCCTCGGCGAGGTACCCGAAGGCCGCGTGCGAGGTCACGATCGTGGTGGCGGCACAGTCGGCCAGCCCGTCACGGAACTCACCGTCGAGCGCCTCCAGGTCCTTCGCCAGCACCTCCTGGTTGGCACGGTAGGTGTCAGCGTGGTCGGGGTCTGCCTCGGCGAACGCCGCGGCCACAGCCTCGGACAGCACCACCATCTCGGCGGGGTCCAGCCACACGTGCGGGTCGTGGCTGCCCTCGTGCTCGTCTTCCGCGTGCTCTTCCTCGTGCTCGTCGCCGTGCTCGTCACGCGAGTGCTCGTCGCCGTGGGCGGGCGGCGGAAGCAGACTCACGCCCTCGGCCTCGAGCAGGTCGACGGTCACGGCGTCCTCCGGCAGATCCGCGATCGCATCCTCGACGTCTGGCTGATAGCCGTCGCCGAGATAGAGAACGACGTCGGTGGCCTCCAGGCCCGCGCGCGCCTTGCCGTCGAGAGTGAGGTCATGCGGTTCGGTGCCGGCCGGCGTCAGACCGGTGACCTCGGCCGTGTCACCGCCGACCCGCTCGGCGAGGAACTCGAGGGCGTACAGGCTCGCGGAGACGGCGAGCCTGTCGTCGCCACCGCGGCCTGCCCCGCAGGCGGAGGTGGCAGCCAGGGCGCCGACACACAGAAGGATTGCGGACGTACGGCGTGCAAGGATCACGGCATGAACGCTAATGAGAATGATTCTGATTTGCAATACGCCTACTGATCTCAGCACAATTCGCATCAATGATTGCTAATGTGTTGATGTAACCGAACCTAAAGGGGGAACCATGACCGTCACCCACGACGTTCACACCGAGCACGATCACCAGCACGCACCCGACTGCGGCCACGTCGCCGTCGAGCACGACGGCCACGTCGACTACCTGCACGACGGCCACGCCCACCATGCGCACGATGGCCACTACGACGAGCACGACCTCAGCGTCCACGTCACCGCGACCCCTCACGACCACCAACACGGCGAGAGCTGCGGCCACGAGACCGTGCAGCACGGCGACCACGTCGACTACGTTCATGACGGCCACCGCCACGCCGCGCACGACGGCCACTACGACGAGCACTGACAGCCGTCGGTGACAGAACAAAGCGAGAGCAGGAAGCGAGCCGGCGAAGATGTGCCGGTCGAGCGGCTCTACGGACCGGTCAGCAGCCTCTTCGCCGCGCTCGCCGCTCCGCTGCGCGCTGCCATCATCCACCGCCTCATCGAGCGCGAGCACAGCGTGAGCGAGCTCGCCACCACCCTCGGAGCCGCCCAGCCGCTCATCTCACAGCATCTGAGCCGCCTCCGCTACGCCGGCCTGATCCAGAGCGAGCGTCGCGGCCGCCAGGTGATCTACCGCATCGCCGACGAGCACGTCGCCCACGTGTTCCTCGACGCCTACCGGCACAGCGTCGAGCACCGGACGGACTGATCAGACGGCGAACCGATTGAGGCGGTACGCCTGCCCCGCCCGCATCCGCGACATGACCACGCTCATCAGTCGCAGCCTGAGCGGGAACCTGCGGCGTACCTCATCCGGCGACTCACCGAGCGTGCGCGACTCCAGCAACTGGACCCCGGGCGCCCACGCCTCGATCTCGGCAGGGTCGTCACAGCCCCAGTCGATAGGGCGGGATCAGAAGGGTCCCTGCACCAGCCCCAACCCCACCTTCGACCTCATCGTGCTCCCTTCCGGACCAGGCCCCAGCTGGGCCCGGCGATGCTCAGCGAGAATCCGGCGGCGGCGAGCTCTGTACCCAGGGTCTCGGACGTCAGCGACTCCCATGGGCCAGTGAAACGCTCAGAGCGGATGACGCGGCCGCGGTCCTTGACGACGTACTCGCTCAGGAAAGCGTCGGACTCGGGCGTCTCCAGATGGTGCACCTCGTAGAGATACCTCCCGACCCGCCGATCCGCGACCACCGGCCCCTCCGCGAGCACATCCGGAGTGAAGGTCACCAGCCCGACGACCTCCGCGATCGAGTGGGCCGCGAGCCAACCGAAGGTCGACTTCCGAGTCGGCGGGTCGAGATGGCCGAGCATGTGTGCGCAGACGAACCCGGCGACCCGCTGCTCGCCCACGCAGGTGCCCAGAGCATCAGGGACTCGGCCGGCGATCACGGTGACCCGATCAGCGAGATCAGGATTGGCCTCCGACACGCGTCATCAGGGCCGTACGCATCATCCGCGAGGGCTCGATCGAGACGACGGTCGCGGCCGTCTCGGCCGCGATCACCTGCGTACCCATCCCTGTGCCCGCTCCGAGCTCCAGCACCACGGCATCCGCTGTCAGACCGCCGACGACCTCCCGGACCGACTGCCGCAGTCGCTCCCACGGCTCCTTCATGAAGAGATCGTGGAACTCGGCGAGGTTGTCGTAGAGATCAGCAGTCATGACCAGCCCTTCGCATCTGAGGAGAGGGTTCTCACCATCCCACAACCGAAATCAAATGAGAACCGTTATCATTAGTTCGACGTATCCGGCGTCTCGTCTGCACCAACCCCTGGCCGCAGCACGGGCCTTGATCGAGCTACCCCTACGACCCAGGAGCGAGACCACATGACCGCGGCCGTCCGCCCCGGCCTCATCGGCGTGCTGGCCGGAACCTCGACGATGGGCGACGACATCTCCGCACTGGCCCATCTGCTCGACGTGCAGTTCTGGCTGATGGGACGCGACGTCGCGCACCCCGATGGCAATTTGCTGCAGCGCCTCGGGTTCGAGCGGCAGACGACCGCCGACCCGTCAGTCCCGGCTCGCTACCGGCGCTGCGAGCCCGACCCGGAAGTGATCATCTGGCGCTGCGGCCTCCTTCTCCGCGTGCCACAGCACGACTGCCTCCTGCTGCGCGGATGCGAGCCCGTACTGGTCGGATCAGAGGTCGCCGCGATGCACAACCCGGTCGACGTCGGGGCCGCTCGCGCCCATAGCACCCGGGCCCCGGCTCAGGCGATCAAGACGTCGGCGACATGGTTCGCTTCATACGAGGCCTCGATCGCCGATATCGCCGGCGTCAGGCATCGGGACGCCCCGCCGCGGATCCGGCCCGCATTGGCACCGCCCGAGCCGTGCTCCCTTGAGCGCGCCTGGCGTCAGCTGGCCTGCACACTGGACGATTGATCAGCAGGCAGATGACGGACACCCAGAACAGGACCACCCCAAGGCAGCGCTCCCCCGCGGTGTCGTGGGTCTACATCTGGCTCAAACGGCGTGGCAAATCGCCCGAGGAGTCGTCCGGAACCTCGAGCGCGCACACAGCGCACACCGATCCCCTACGGTGGGCATGTGGACCTTCCAGTGATGCCGCCGATCCTGCCAATGCTGGCCAAGCCAGCATCGCTTGAGAAGGTGCTTTCGATGGCACCAAACGTCCAACTGGAACCAAAGTGGGACCAGTTCTGATCGAATGGTGGCCCCTTCCACACGTGCTGGATCTGGTGTCGAGTGGCCACATACAGACCGATTGACAACATTTGTTCCAGTTATTGGGTACAATCGTTGTCGTGGCGGATGCGACGCTGGCCAAGCTCGGCAAGATCGCGGAGCGGCGGTGGGGACTGGTCACCACCGCCCAGGCTGACGACGCGGGCGTATCCCGCAAGCAGCTGTCCCGGATGGCCTCGAGCGGTGCGCTCGAACGTGTGGCCCAGGGTGTCTACCGTGTCGCCGGCGCGCCGCCGCTGCGCCACGAGGCGATCTACACCACCTGGCTAGCACTGGGAGGCGCGGCATCTCCGCGAACCGCAGCCGGCGTCGCGCCGGTTGTCGCCGCAGGACAGACCGCAGCCGTGGTACATGGGATGGGCGACTTCCTCCTCGATGGCCTCGACTTCATCGTTCCCTCTCGCAAAGGCACGCGACTGCCCGACGTACGCCTACGCATCGGCGAACTGTCGCGATCTGAAGTGATCCCGGTCGACGGCCTCCCCACACTGACTGTTGAACGGACGATTGCCGACCTCGTGGCCATCGGCACCGACACCTCGCTTGTCGCCGACGCCCTACGCGACGCCGTACGCAGCGACAGGCTCACCGCACCGAACACCCTGGTCACCTATCTCTCCCCTATAGCGCAACGCCACCGAACGGATGGCCGAACCCTGGCCAACAATCTTTTCGACCTCGCCGGCGTCACCCCAGAAGGCTGGAACCGTGACTGATCAGGAGACCTACCGCGACTGGCGATCGCTCGAACTGGCCATCAAAGAAGCAGCGAAGAAGGCAGCCAAAGCAGCCGGTCCCAACGTGAGCGCCGCGAGGATCGACGCGCAGATCCGCCAAGCCCGCTTCGATCGGTTTCTCTGCCGCGTCTTTGCAGATGGCGAGCACTCCGAGTGGCTACTCAAAGGTGGCATGAGCATGCTCGCCCGCGTGCCGCGCTCGCGCACAACCAAAGACATGGACCTGGCCGCGCAGCGCGCCGAAGACCTCGACTCGGCCACTCACGCACTGACCGATCTGGTCGACATCGATCTCGGCGACCATCTCACCTTCCGGCTCATCGGTTCTGCCCCCACCGGCCTTGGCGACAACCAGCCGGGCGTTGCCACCCGCCGCTTCACGTTCGCATGTTTCGACGCCGACCACGACACCCAGATCGACACCATGACCGTCGACGTGGTGGTCGGCCCGCCACCGGTAGGTCGGCCCGAGATCGTCGAACCAGCCAACCGACTCCGTCTGCGCAAACCACTCATCACTCACCGCTACCGTCTCTACCCCGTCGTCGATCAGATCGCCGACAAGGTCTGCGCAACCATGGACACCAACTATCCCGGCGGCAAACGCAGCAGCCGCGTCAAGGATCTTGTCGACCTCGTCGTGCTTGCCCGCACCCAGACCGTCGAACTGACCGAACTGAGGTCCGCGATCGAGGCCAAACGCGCACTCAGCGGCATCGAGCTCTTCTCCCACTTCGATACCCCGTCCGACTGGGCGCGTACGTATCAGACAACGGCCAAGGGCGTGCCCCTCGCGTCGGACATGACCGCGGCCACCGCTTCCGATCTGGTCGTAACCTTCATCGACCCCGCACTGGACACCGCCTCCGACACTGCGACCTGGAGCCCCGACCGCCTCACCTGGACCTCCGACGCCACCGAATGAAGCAGCGACCAGCCACAGGCTGACCTATGGTGGCAAACGTGGACCTGCCCGTGATGCCACCCATCAAGCCGATGCTCGCCAAGCCCGGCTCTGCCTCCATCCTCAAGACGCTCGAGAACGTCCAACTGGAACCAAAGTGGGACGGGTTCCGGTGCATCGTGTTCAAGGACGGTGACGAGGTGGAGCTGGCCTCGCGCAACACCAAGCCGCTGACGCGCTACTTCCCCGAGGTGGTCGAGGCGCTGCGGAAGGCGCTGCCGGAGAAGATCGTGCTCGACGGGGAGATCTTCGTGGCGATCGGCAACCGGCTGGAGTTCGAGGTGCTGCAGCAGCGGATCCACCCGGCCAAGTCGCGGATCGACCTGCTGGCGGAGGAGACGCCGGCTGCGTACGCGGCCTTCGATCTGCTCGCGGTCGGCGAGGAGAGCTTCGTGGAGAAGCCGCTGATCGAGCGGCGGGCGGCGCTCGAGGAGATCTTCTCGACCGTGACCTCGGACAACGTCCATCTGTGCACGACGACGACCGACCCGGCGACCGCCCAGGAGTGGTTCACCCGGTTCGAGGGCGCCGGGCTGGACGGGGTGATGGCCAAGCCGCTGGACGCGCCCTACTCCCCCGACAAGCGGACGATGCTGAAGATCAAGCACTCGCGTACGGCCGACGTGGTCGTCGCGGGCTATCGCGAGCACAAGACCTCCACGCCGGAGAAGCCGCTGCTCGGGAGCCTGCTGCTGGGCCTGTACGCACCTGGGGAGGACGGCCAGCCGGAGCTGCAGCACATCGGGGTCTCAGCCTCCTTCACCGCCGCGCGACGCGCCGAGCTGTGGCAAGAGATGCAGGAGCTGGTGGTCCCGATCGAGGAGCACCCGTGGGGCCGCTGGCAGGAGTTCTTGACCGCCAACCCCGACCGCGTCCCCGGCACCCAGAGCCGCTGGTCGCAGGGGAAGGACCTGTCCTTCACGCCACTGCGCCCGGAGCGGGTGCTCGAGGTGGGCTACGACCACATGGAGGGACGCCGCTTCCGGCACACGGCTCAGTTCAAGCGCTGGCGCCCCGACAGGGACCCGGAGTCGTGCGGTTACGAGCAGCTCGAGGAACCCGTGGCGTACGAGCTGTCCGAAGTGCTCGGAGGTGCGTCTAAATCCGGCTAGTGTCGGAGACATGAGCTACGACGTCGTACTCCTGGTCGAGCAGGCAATCACCCTCGACGACGCGACCCGGGTCCACTCCCTCCACGAGGGAGTCGAGGACCCGGTCTACCACGTGCTGCTGCCCTTGGAGGACGCCGCCGCACGGATCGAGTCGGCGATGGGAACGCTCAGCGCGGCCGAATATCTCGGCTCGGCCATGATCATGAACGAGATCGACCTCGACGCGGTGCGCGAGGAGGCCAAGGAGGAGGCCGAGAAGGCCCTCGCCCAGACCCTCGAGGCCCTGAAGACGTCCGGCGCCTCCGCCCACGGCGAGCTCGTCCAGGACCCGGTCAAGGCGCTGCGCGCCAAGGTGGCGGCGGTCGACGGGCGGGAGGCGATCATCATGACCCGGCCGCACGTGGTGGCCGAGTTCTTCCACGTCGACTGGACCCATCAGGCCCGGCGCCACCTCCACGTCCCGGTGCTGCATCTGATCGAGCACGAGAACTTCGACGAACAGGCCGGTGAAGGCGAGGGGATCAACGGAATGTGAGGCGATTTGCCTCCATTACCCCGAAATCCGCAAAAGTGATAGGCGCCACAGCAAAGGTTACCGCCCTGTTACCGGGTTCGCGTGGCAGTTGTGGGACACGTTCCCCTAGTATCTTGGGGTCCGCTGTTCCGGGGGGATCCAGCGACAAGGAAGTGCCTGCTCGTGCGATCGGGGGATCCGCGCGGAGCGGGCACTTCTGCTATTTGTCGCCGATCCGGTTGCCCTCCTCGTCCCAGTGGGACGCCACCTTCTTGCTGGGCTGAACCCGCGGCGGCTCCCCCGGCATCTTCGGGTAGTCGGGCGGGAAGTTGAGCTCGCCCCCGGGCAGCTTCTCCCAGAGCTCGAGCAGCGGCGTGAGGTCGTACGCCTCGTCGTCGATCTGCGCCCAGCGGTCGCCGTCGGCGAGGAAGTCGGGGACGGTGAAGAGGTTGAGGTCGCGGGGGTCGTCGAGCTCGGCGAGCTCCTCCCAGGTGAGTGGGGTGGAGACCGGGGCGCCGGGCTTGGGCCGCAGCGAGTAGGCGCTCGCGATCGTGCGGTCGCGGTTGTTCTGGTTGAAGTCGACGAAGATGCGCTCGCCACGCTCCTCCTTCCACCACGCCGTCGTCACTCCCCCGTCACGGCGCTCCAGCTCGCGACCGAACCCGATCGCGGCGTGACGCAGCTCCTCGAAGGTCCACTCGGGGCGGATGCGTACGTAGATGTGTACGCCGCGGTTGCCGCTGGTCTTCGCGAAACCGCGCAGGCCGAGCTCCTCGAGGGTCTCCCGGGCGACGCCGGCGACCCGCACGACGTCGGCGAAGTCGGTGCCGGGCTGTGGGTCGAGGTCGATGCGCAGCTCGTCGGGGTGGTCCACGTCAGCTCGGCGGACGGGCCAGGGGTGGAAGGTGAGCGTGCCCATCTGGGCGCACCAGACCGGGATCGCAGGCTCGGTGGGACAGATCTCCTTGGCGGTACGCCCCGACGGGAAGGTCACCTGGACCTCTTCGAGGTAGTCGGGCGCGCCTTTGGGCGTGCGCTTCTGGTAGAAGCCGTCGCCCTCCTTGTCGGTCGGCCCGGTGGCCAGCTTCATGCCCTCGCGCCAGCCGTCGGGCCAGCGCTCCAGGGCGGTCGGGCGCTCGCGCAGCGCCCGCATCAGCGGATCACCGACGGTCGCGAAGAACTCCGCGACCATCAGCTTGGTGACCTCCGGGGTGCGGTCGGTCGCCTCGTAGATCACCCGGTCCGGGCTGGAGATCCGCACCTCGCGCTCGCCTGCCTGCACATGTGCCGCCGGTGTCTTCGCCATGGCGACAACCTAGCCCGATCGACACCCCGCCCCCAGCGAAATCGCCCGGACGAACCCGCAACTCGCTGGCCAGCCCGGCCCGAGACCGGCATGATCCGCTCCAACGTACGTCGACCGCACGATCTCGGAGGACCCCCACATGTCGACTCGAACCACGGCGCTGGCCGCCGCCACGGCGGCCCTCGCCGCCGCCATCACCCTCGGCCTCACCGGCGCTCCCGCGACGGCGAGCGCCGACCCGGAGTGCGGGACCGTCGCCTCGCCCGACACCCGGGTGGAGCACACCCGGCTGACCGAACCGGCGGTCACCGACATCCTGGCCCGCTCCGGGTTCGACGACGTCGCCGGCGCGGTGCGTACGGCCGTCTGCGAGGCAGGCAACAGCAAGGCGGCCACCGCTGCGGCGCGGCTCGCGGGCGAGGCACTGTGGCAGCGTGCGGTCGACCGCGTCCAGGGACGAGGCGACGCAGGCGGCGACCTGCCCCGCAGCGACGACCGTCCGCTCTACTGGGCGCGTCTCGCCGGCGAGCTCGAGATCGCCCGCGTGGCCCCGGCATTCCCGAGCTGGTCCGAGGAGGCCCGGGCCAAGGTGCTGACCGCCTTCGACCGGAGCTCTCGCGGGATCGAGTCGACCGCCTTCGTGGGCGGCGAGTCCGGCCGGTCACGGCAGGTGCTCGCCTCCGGATTCGACCCCTTCACCCTGGATCGCAACATCCGCCAGTCCAACCCGTCGGGCGCGACCGCACTGGCGATGGACGGGCGCGTCGTCCAGACGGCGAAGGGGCCCGTCGAGATCCAGACCGTGGTGTTCCCGGTGCTGTGGGAGCCGTTCGCCCAGGGCATCGTCGAGCGCGCCTTCCTGCCGCACCTGGTCCCCGGCAAGCGCGACGTGGACACCGCCGTCACCATCAGCCAGGGCCGCGCGGGCCGCTTCGACCTGGAGGTCTGGAACGGCGCCCACCGCGGCACCTTCCCCGACAACGACCGGGTCAGCGTCAACGAGACGATCCCGATCCCCGAAGACCTGCCGCATGCCACCCCGCAGCCGCAGTGGACCCGGACCACGCTGCCGGTCGAGGCGATGAAGACGGCCGTGCCCGGCACGTTCCCGGTGAACATCAACCGCGTCGTCACCGAGATCCCGGCGGGGTCGACGGAGCCGGTCACCCGGGAGGATCCGACGCCGGGCTCCACGGCGGTCGCCGGTGGCGGCGGTGACTACCTGTCCAACGAGTCGGCCTACCGCACCACCGCCCTCCGCGACGCGCTCGAGGCGGACACCAAACAGGGCCACATCCACGTACCGATCCTCAACGGGGACGCCAACGGCGAGCCGCTGGCCGACATGCGGGCCGACATCGTCGCCCAGACTCTCGCCCTGGTGGCGGCCGCGGCAACGAGCTGATCCGGAGATGCCCGAACGAACGGGCCGCCTCCTGCACCGTTTTCATGCCCCCGGGCGTACTGAGGGCATGAGAACAGCAAAGGTCAGGCCTATCTCGGGTGCGGCCCTTGTGATCGTCAGCATCTTCGTCCTCAGCGCCTGCGGCGGATCGGACGGTTCCGACGAGTCCGCCGACGCCGGCTCGGCGCCGGTCGAGTCGTTGGCCGATTCATCGGCCGGGAAGGCGGCAGGTCCGGAGATGGCTGAGCAGGACGCGGATGCGGCGGCACCGGAGCAGGCCGTCGCGAAGGCGTCGATCATCTCGACTGGCTCGGTCGCACTCAGCGCGAAGGACGTCGGAAAGACGCGTACGCAGGTGCAGCACGTCTCCGACAAATATGCCGGCCAGGTCACCGAGCAGGAGACCAGCGACAGCGACGACGACGGTCCCCGCTATGCCCGGATGGTGCTGCGGATCCCCTCGAAGTCGTTCGACGACGCGATGGCCGACCTCGAGGAAACCGCCACCCTGGTCGACTCCAACACCACGACCACCGACGTCACCACCCAGGTCGTCGACACCGAGGTGCGGGTCAAGAACGCCCGCACGAGCATCGAGAGGATCCGTACGCTCCTGTCCCGAGCCGAGCGGATCGGCGACGTCATCTCGATCGAGTCCGAGCTCGCCCGGCGCGAGGCAGACCTCAACTCCCTGCTCGCCCAGCAGGCGGCGCTCGAGGACCAGACGTCACTGTCGACCATCACAGTCACCATCGACAGGGCCGGCCCCGGCGGCTCCTCCGACGACGACCCCGGGTTCCTGGCCGGACTGAGCGCCGGTTGGGACGCTCTGGGCGCCTCCGCCCGCGTCCTCGCGGTCGCCCTCGGCGCCATCGTCCCGTGGCTGCCGGTCGTCCTGCTCCTCGCCGTGCCCGTGTGGCTCCTCTCCCGGCGCCGGAGGCACGCGGTCACCGCCGCTCCCGCTGCCGCTCCTGCCGCCGCCCCCGGCACCGGCCCGACGGAGGAATAACCGGTCGAGATCGGGGTGCTCGACGGCGTACGTTCTGAGCATGAGCGCCCTCGAGCATCCCGGTCTCGTCTTCCGCAGCCTCGACCCGTTCGACGGGGACGAGGCCCAGCTCAAGGGGTGGTACGAAGCCACCCGGCGCGGCTTCCACCAGTCGCGGGGCAGCGACGACGGGATCAAGGTCTGGCGCGACCACATCCGCACCGACTCGGTGACGGTGCTGGGTGCGTGGACGGAGAGCTCGGAGTTCTCCTCCGCCACGATGCCGGTCGCGACCTTCTCGTCGTGGACGTCGCCGATCAACGTGGGCGGCGGTGCCAGCCTGCCGGCGCTGCTGATCAGCGACGTGACCGTCTCCCCCACCCACCGGCGCCAGGGACTGCTGCGCAAGCTGATGACGGTCTCGCTCGCCGACGCGGTCGCCGCGGGCGTGCCGCTGGCCGCGCTGACCGTCTCGGAGGGCTCGATCTACGGCCGCTTCGGGTTCGGCACGGCGACGCACCTGCGCCAGGTCGAGGTCGATGTGACCTCGAAGTTCCGCTACCGGCCCGAGGTGCCTGACGACGACGGTTCGGTGACGCTGATCGAGCCGGCCGACGCCTGGAAGACGGTCGCCGAGATCTACGCCACCTTCCAAGAGCGCACCCGCGGCTCGGTCACCCGGCCACAGTTCTACGAGCCCTGGCTCTCCAGCGGCTACGACTTCGACAGCGACTCCAAGGGCGAGTCCAAGCAGCGCACCGCGCTGCACCTGGACGCCTCCGGCACGCCCGACGGCTACGTCGTCTACAAGACCGCCGACGAGCGCAACGACTCCGGGCTGCGGATGGCCAAGGTCGTCGACATGGTCGCGCTGACGCCCGCGGCCTACCTCCGGCTGTGGCGGTTCCTCGCCGACATCGACCTCGTGGAGCGGGTGGCGTGGCACAAGGCACCCGTGCAGGATCCGCTCTACTGGGCGCTCGCGGAGCCGTTCGCGGTCAAGAGCGCCGAGCTCGACGACATGCTGTGGATGCGCGTTCTCGATGTACCGACGGCCCTCCGGGCACGACCCTGGTACGCCGCAGGCGAGGTCGTCCTCGGCGTCGAGGACCCGCTCGGACACGCCGACGGCTCCTGGCGGATCGCGGTCACGGACGGCGTCGCCGAGGTCACCCGGACCGATGCCGCGCCGACCGTGACGCTCGCCGCTGACACCCTGGGCGCCCTGTACCTCGGCGGCGTCGACGTACGCACCCTGGCAGCCGCCGGCCGGATCACGGGCTCGCCCGAGGCGGTCGAGACCTGGGCGGCGATGGCCGACGGCGGCCCGCTGCCCTACTGCATCACCGGCTTCTGACGGCTCAGTCGCGTCCCGGCTCGGCGCCGATCAGAGTGATCCGGTCGCCGCGAAAGTGGTAGTGGTGCATCGCGTCCAGCCGCGGGGCGTACGCATGCAGACTGAGCGCCGGGCGCGAGCCCACGTTGCGTACGTCATGGACGTGGCCGGCGGCGTGCGCCCGGGCGTCGCCGGGGCCGATGTCGGCGAGCTGCAGGCCGCCGAGCCAGTTGTGCTCGACCAGGCTGCCGGTGAGCACGGTGAAGGCGGTGGTCGCGGTGCCGTGGTCGTGGAAGCCGGTGCTGGCACCGGGCGCCCAGGCGATCAGCCACACCTCGACAGCGTCGTCGCGGTGGACCAGGTGGAACTCGCGCCCGGTCCGGGGCGGCTGCACCTGTGCGATCAGGTCGTCATCGGCGTAGGTGCGGAGTGCGTCCAGCAGGGGCTGTGTGGCGAGTGCGGTCATGGTGGCCTCCTCCAGAAGCGTCGTGGATTTAAGTATAGTATATCACTCTACTTTGGCAATGGAGTTCTGCTCCCACCCCAGACGTACCATTTCAACCATGGGTTACAACGTGGAGAAGTCCGACGAGGAGTGGCGGGCAGAGCTGACGCCCGAGGAGTACGCGGTGCTGCGCCAGGCCGGCACCGAGCGGGCGTTCACGGGTGAATACACCGACACCGAGACCAAGGGCGTTTACTCGTGCAAGGCCTGCAAGGCCAAGCTCTTCGAGTCGGACACCAAGTTCCACTCCGGCTGTGGCTGGCCGTCGTTCTACCAGCCGATCAGCGACACCGTGGAGTATGTCGAGGACAAGTCCCACGGCATGGACCGTGTGGAGGTCCGCTGCGCCAACTGCGGCTCCCACCTCGGCCACGTCTTCCCCGACGGCTACGGCACGCCGACCGGCGACCGGTTCTGCATCAACTCGATCTCGATCTCGCTGGAGCCCGCGGACCAGGCCTGATCCGGCTAGCGTGGCGCCGTGACTGTGCGGATCGCCATGTGGTCGGGACCGAGGAACCTATCCACGGCGCTGATGCGCTCGTTCGAGAACCGGCCGGACTGCACGGTCGTCGACGAGCCGCTGTACGCCGCCTACCTCTCCGCCACCGGCCTCGACCATCCTGGCCGTGATGATGTGCTCGCCTCCCAGCCGAACGACTGGCGGGTCGTGGCCAAGGAGATCACGTCCGGCCCGGTCGGCTCGGCGGTGCAGTACCAGAAGCACATGACCCATCACCTTCTCCCGGAGATGGACCACGCCGCCTTCGCCGGGCTGTCGCACGCGTTCCTGGTCCGCGACCCGGAGCGAGTGCTGACGTCGTACGCGAAGGTCCGCGAGGAGCCGACGCTGGAGGACCTCGGACTGCCGCAGCAGGTGGCGCTCTTCGAGGAGTTCGGCGGGCCGGTGGTCGATGCCGCCTCGATACTGGCGTCCCCGCGCGCGGCTCTCGTCGGGCTGTGCGAGGCGCTGGGGATCGGGTTCGACGAGGCGATGCTGTCGTGGCCGGCCGGCCGCCGCGACTCCGACGGCGTGTGGGCTCCGCACTGGTACTCCGGGGTGTGGGCGTCGACCGGGTTCGCCGCCTCCTCCCCGGGCGCGGACGACCCGCTGCCCTCGCGCCTGGCGCCGCTGCTGGAGCGCTGCCTTCCCTACTACGATCGCCTCGCCCCCTATGTCATGAGAGTTGACTGATGCTGCAGACATACGACCCTCGCAACGACGATCTCCAGGTCTGGATCAACGGCGAGCTCACCCACCGCCTGGAGGCGCGGATCTCGCCGTTCGACTCCCTCGCGCAGGGCGGTGACGGCGTCTGGGAGGGCCTGCGGCTCACCCGGGGACGCATCTTCAAGCTCGACGAGCACCTGCTCCGGCTGCGTCGCTCCGCACGGGCGATGGCCTTCTCCGACATCCCGTCGGACGCGTTCATGACCGAGGCGATCCGGGAGTGCCTGGCCGCCAACGGGATGCACGACGACGTCCACATCCGGCTCACCCTCTCGCGCGGGGTCAAGGTGACCTCCGGCATGGACCCGCGGCTCAACCAGTCGGGTCCGACCCTGATCGTGCTGGCCGAGTTCAAGTCGCCGGTCTACGACGACTCGGGGATCACGCTGATCACCGCGGCCCAGCGCCGCCCCCGCGCCGACATGCTCGACCCGAAGATCCACCACAACAACCTGATCCCCTCGATCCTGGCCAAGGTCGAGGCCAACAACGCGGGCGCCGACGACGCGCTGATGCTCGACGACGCCGGCTTCATCGCCGAGACCAACGCCACCCACTTCTTCCACGTACGCGACGGGGTGCTGCGCACCTCGACGACCCGCGCCTGCCCCGAGGGGATCACCCGCGCCACCGTCCTGGACCTCGCCGCCGAGCTGGGCCTTCCGCTGGACGTCGGCGACTTCTCGCTCACCGACGCCCACACGGCCGACGAGGCCTTCGTCACCGGCACGATGGGCGGCATCACCCCGGTCGTCTCTCTCGACGGCCGCACCATCGAGCGTGGCCCGGTGACGCAGCAGCTCGCCAAGGCGTACGCGGACCTTCAGGCGACGACCGGGACGGT
>NZ_JBHVKN010000059.1:0-26187 GCF_042798075.1 Nocardioides sp. NPDC057772 | reverse complement strand
CGTCTTGACGGGCCGACTCGGCGGTGGTTTGGTCAAGACGGGCCGACTCGGCGGGCTTACGACTGGCAGACTGTCCGGCGTGACCGAGCCCTTCCGCATCGCCCTGCTGATCGACGCCGACAACGCACCTGCCTCGAAGATCGACGCGATCCTGAACGACCTGGCCGAGTACGGCGAGGTGACGATCCGCCGGGCGTACGGGAACTGGACCAAGCCCGAGCTCAAGGGGTGGATCGAGGAGCTGCACGATGCGGCCATCCGGCCGATGCAGCAGTTCGACCTGACCGCCCACAAGAACGCGTCTGACATGGCGCTCGCCATCGATGCCGTGGAGCTGCTGCACGCGGCGATCCCGGACGCGTTCGCGCTGGTCTCCTCCGACTCCGACTTCACCCCGCTGGTGCACTATCTACGGGAGAAGGGGCGCGCGGTCTACGGCTACGGCCGGGAGAAGACGCCCGCGCCCTTCAAGAGCGCCTGCACCCGGTTCACCGTGGTCGAGAAGCTCGGCGGCTCCGAGGAGGAGACCGACACCGACTCCGAGGCCGGCGCCACGCCCGCCCGCAAGCCGTCCTCGGCGACCACCGGGCAGGTGCTGAAGCGCAACGCTCGGCTGATCCAGCTGCTGCGCAACTCCATCGCCGCGGCCGCCGACGACGACGGCTGGGCCCTGGTCGGCACGGTCGTCTCCCGCATCCGCAACCAGTCCTCCGAGGACCCGCGCAACTACGGGTACGCCACCTGGACCAAGCTCATCAAGGCGATCGACCTCTTCGAGCTCAAGGACGAGGGCACCTCGGCGATCGCGGTCAGCGACAAGCGCAACACCAAGAGGTGACGTACGTCTTCTAGGAGGCGTCCACGGTGCGGTCCTGGTCGTCTGCCTTCTTCGGCTTCGGGCGGGTGCAGTCGATCCCCTTGGGGACCGAGCCGTGGAGGTGCTTCAGCGCGGCCTTGAAGTCGCGGCAGCGCTCGGTGTCCTCCTCCTTGTTGGGGGGATAGCCGATGGCCGCGTTGACCTTGCCCATCTCGAGGGCGTCGGCGAGCGGGTTGATGTCGCGGGCGACGGTCCAGTACCACCGCGAGATCGGTGCGCTGTGGTCCAGCGACCGCGCCAGCTCGGGGCGGCGGCGCAGGTCGATCCCGAAGTAGGCGCCGGCCTCGGTGTAGTTGGCCTCGCCGGTGAGCTGGATGTAGCCGCGGCCGGCGTACTTCCGCTTGTCGTGGGGGCCCTTGGCGTCGTGGTGGAAGGAGCTCTCGTGGGCGAGGGTGGTCAGGTAGGCCGCCTGCCGGTAGGGGGTCGTGATCCGGGCGTCGGCCATGGCGCGGTTGAGCGTCGGCAGCCCGGTCTCGACAGTCTTCTTGTTCCCGACCTTGTCGCCGAACATGGCGACCAGATCGGCGTAGGTGACCGAGGTCCGAGCCGGTGCCGCGACCGCCGTCGTGGCCGGGCAGAGGGTGAGAAGGGTGGCCGAGATCGAGACTGCGACAAGGCCGAGAATCCTGTGGCGCATGGGGACAGAGTGACTGCTCGACGGCGATCCGGCAAGCAGGGCGTACGCGTCATAAGATGGCCCCCTCTCAATCAACACACGCCGTGGTGGGGGAAGCCGGTCGAATCCCGGCGCTGACCCGCAACCGTAGGCCCAGGACACCGAGGTGGCCTGAGCGAGCCGGAGCACCCGCCGACGGACGCGTACTGACCTGACGCTGTCGTGGAAAGCAGCGGGTCGGCCCTGGGCCTTCCCGACGAACAGCGTGGAAGGAACCATGAAGAAGACCGTCCTCGGTGGCATCGCCGCCGCCCTCGCCCTCACTTCGCTCGCCGGCTGCGGCGAGAAGGCCGTCGAGGAGGGGGAGAAGCCCACCTACGACGCCAAGGTGTCCACCTCGGTGGCCGACTGGCTCGTCGCCCAGGCGCCGCAGGGCGTGGCCCACAACGCGCAGTACGGCACCGACGACTTCGGGCTCAGCGCCGACATCGGGATCGCGCTGGCCGAGGTCGGCGGCTACGACGAGGAGATCGCCACGATCGCTGCCGCCGTGATGAAGAACAAGTCGGCCTACACCTCGCCGGGGTTCGGCACCGTGACCTCGGCCGGTGCCACCGCGAAGGCGCTCGTCCTCCAGCAGAACGTCGACGCCTCCGACCCCGGTCTGCTGAAGCAGCTCGAGGACACCGTCGCCGAGAACGGACGCATCGCCGACGAGCTGGACCCGAAGAACAAGAAGGCGGCCGACTACTCCAACACCATCGGACAGTCGTACGCCGTATGGGCGCTGAGCAACGCCGAGAGCAAGGAGGCCGCGGCCGCGGCGCAGTTCCTGGCCGGGCAGCAGTGCGAGGAGGGCTGGTTCCGGGTCACCTTCACCGCTGATCCCGCGGCCGCCGACCAGACCTGCGACGGCGACCCGAAGGCCATCCCGGACGCCGACGCCACCGCGTTCGCGCTGATCGCGCTGTCCTCGGTCTCCTCCCCGGAGGCGGAGAAGGCGGTCGAGGCGGGCGTCGAGTGGCTGAAGGAGACCCAGGCCGAGGACGGCTCGTTCAAGGCGGCCACCGGCAACATCGCCAACTCCAACACCACCGGCCTGGCCGGCTGGGCGTTCGGGCGCGCCGGGGAGACCGACGCCGCCGAGAAGGCGGCGTCCTGGGTCGCCGAGCACGTCGTGACCTGCGGCGACGATGCCGGCGCGGTCGCCTACGACGACGCCGCCCTGGCTGAGGGCAACACCAAGGGGCTGACCAAGGAGTCCGAGGGGATGTACCGCCTCGCCGCCGCCCAGGCGCTGCCGGCGCTGGTCTTCCTGCCCAAGGACGCGACCGCGAAGAGCTCGTGCTGATCCTGCGGTCCGCGACGGTGGCCTTGGCGATCCTCGCCGGGGCCACCGCAATTGCCGTCACCCCCGCCTCCGCGTCGGCCGCCGTGTCGCGGTCGGCGGAGGCATGTGACGGCGTCACGGTGGTCGTCGAGCCCAACGCGCTCGGTGGCGCCCCCGAGGTCGCCTGTGTCCGGCCGGAGGAGGGCGACACCGGCGCCGACCTGTTCGAGAAGGCGGGCCATCCGCTCACCTACGTGACCTCGATGCCCAGCGTGGTCTGTCGCGTGGACGACCGGCCGAAGGAGGCCGGCTGCGCCCAGATGCCGCCGGCCGATGCGTACTGGTCGCTGTGGGTCACCGACGAATCCGGGGCGTGGAGCTACGCCTCCAGAAATGTTACCGAAATCAGCGTGACCTCCGGGCAGGGTGTTGCGTTCATGTGGATAGACGACGATGTCGTTACCGCTCCGGCGACGGTGCTTGGGGATGCTGTGGGGGCGCCCTCTAGCCCGTCGCCGGAGTTATCTCCGGAGAAATCTCCCTTTGGAGATGACTCCGAGCGCGAGACGCTGCCCGTCTGGGTCGCTCCGGCCGCGATCCTCGGCCTCTTCTGCGCCGCCGGTGCCGTGTGGTGGCGTCGGCGATGAGCATTCTGATTCGTGAGGGCGCCGTCGCGCGCCTGCCCCGTGACCTGCACCCCGTCGCCTGGTGGGTGTGGGCGATCGGGCTGGCTGCGTACGCCTCCTTCACCACCAACCCGCTGCTGCTCCTGCTCCTGGTCGGAGTGGTGTCCGTCGTGGTCGCGGCCCGACGCGGTGAGCAACCGTGGGCGAAGGCGTTCCGGCTCTATGTCGGGCTCGCGCTGTTCATCGTCGCGACCCGGGTGCTCTTCCGGGTGCTCCTCGGCGCCGTGCCGGGACACGTGCTCATCGACCTGCCCGAGATCCCGTTGCCGGAGTGGGTGCTCGGGATCCGGCTGCTCGGGCCGCTGACCCGCGAGGCGCTCCTGGCCGGTCTCTACGACGGGATTCGGCTCGGCGTCATCGTGATCTGTGTGGGAGCGGCCAACGCGCTGGCCAACCCGAAGCGGCTGCTGCGGTCGCTGCCGCCCGCGCTCTACGAGATCGGGACCGCGGTCGTGGTCGCCGTGACCGTGCTGCCCCAGCTCGCCGAGTCGGTGCAGCGGGTGCGCGCCGCGCAGCGGCTGCGGGCAGGCGCGACCGGGCGGGTCAAGCGGCTGCGCCGCTTCCTGGTGCCGGTGCTCGAGGACGCGCTGGAGCGGTCGATGGCGCTCGCGGCCGGTATGGACACGCGTGGCTATGGGCGTACGGCAGGGGTTCCGGTCGCCACCAGGCGGGTCACCTCGGCGCTCATGCTGGTCTCGCTGGTCGGGCTCTGCGCCGGCGTCTACGCGGTGCTCGACGGGACCACGCCCGGCTGGCTGGCGGCCAGCATGCTGGTGCTCGGCGTCGCGGCCGCGGCCATCGGGCTGAGGCTGGCCGGTCGCCGGGTGTCACGGACCGTCTACCGGCCCGACCGGTGGCGCTGGCCGGAGGTCGTGGTGGCGCTGAGCGGTGTGCTGGTCGCGGTCACGGGCTGGTGGGTCGCCCGCGACCAGGTGCCGGTGGCCTTTCCGGGCGTCAACGTCGCTCCCGAGGTCACCTTGACCGCCATGGCGGGCGTGCTCGTCGGGCTGGTCCCGGCCGTCGCCGCGCCCGTTCCTTCATCATCGCTCGTCCACGAGGAGGAGGCAGTCGCATGATCGAGCTGCGAGGGATCACGTTCACCCCGCCCGACTCCTCCGAGCACGTGCTCAAGGACGTCGACCTCACCGTCGAGGAAGGCGAGCTGCTGCTCGTCTCCGGCCCGACCGGGTCCGGGAAGTCGACCCTGCTCGGCGTGATCGCCGGCCTGGTGCCGCGCTTCTCCGGCGGCGTTCTCGAGGGCGACCTGCTGCTGGACGGCGCCTCGATCGTCCGTACGCCGCCGCGCGAGCGCGCCGGCATCATCGGCTACGTCGGGCAGGACCCAGTGGCCGGCTTCGTCACGGACACGGTCGAGGAGGAGCTCGCCTACGGGATGGAGCAGCTCGGGCTCCCACCCGCGACCATGCGGCGCCGGGTCGAGGAGACCCTCGACCTGCTCGGCATCGCCGGGCTGCGGCAGCGGTCGCTGCGCACGCTCTCGGGTGGGCAGCAGCAGCGCGTCGCGATCGGCTCGGTCCTCACCACCCACCCGCGGGTCGTGGTGCTCGACGAGCCCACCTCCGCCCTCGACCCCACCGCCGCCGAGGACGTGCTCGCCACCATCACCCGGCTCGTGCACGACCTCGGCACCTCCGTCGTCCTCGCCGAGCACCGCCTCGAGCGCGTCGTCCCCTTCGCCGATCGGATCGCGCTCCTCGTCGGTGACGGCTCCGTCGCGGTCGGTGACCCCGGCGAGGTCCTCGAGCACTCGCCCGTCGTGCCCCCTCTCGTCGGGCTCGGGCGCGAGCTCGGCTGGTCGCCGCTGCCGTTGACGGTGCGGGATGCGAGGCGGAGGGCGCGGGGTGTGGGATACCCGGCCGACCGGGGATCCCTTGGCTTGACGGGCACTGAAACACCCGACAAGTCCACGAAGTGCCAGTCGAGTTCGGGCCTGTCCAGTTCAGGCCTCACCGTCACCCGAGGACGTACGCCGGTCCTGCGCGACGTCTCGATCGAGCTGCCCACGGGGCGAGTGACGGCGCTGATGGGTCGCAACGGCTCGGGCAAGTCGACGTTGCTGTGGACGCTGCAGGGGACCCAGAAACGACTGGCCGGGGCGGTGGACGTCGGCGGCAAGGATCCGGCGACCCTCGACCCCGAGGAGCGACGCGCCCTCGTCGGGTTGCTGCCGCAGACGGCGGCGGATCTGCTCTACCTGGAGACCGTGGCCGAGGAGTGCGACGCCGGCGGGCCGCGGACCCGCGAGATCCTGGACAGCCTCGTCCCGGGCATCCCCGACGACCAGCACCCGCGCGACCTCTCCGAGGGTCAGCGCCTCGCCCTGGCGCTGGCGCTGATCCTGAGCGCCGATCCGCCCGTCGTGCTCCTCGACGAGCCCACCCGCGGCCTCGACTACGCGGCGAAGCACGCGCTCGCCGAGATCCTCCGCGACCTCACCAATGCGGGCAAGGCCGTCCTGGTGGCGACCCATGACGTCGAGTTCGTCGCCGAGGCCGCCGACGACGTGGTGGTGCTCGCCGACGGCGAGGTGGTCTCCGCAGGCGACGTACGCAGCGTCACCGCCGAGTCGCCCGCCTTCGCGCCCCAGGTGAGCAAGGTCTTCGGGCCCGGCTGGCTCAGCGTGCGCGAGGTCGTCGAGGCGGTGGGCGGCGGATGATCAGGTTCTCACCCCGCACTGCCCTTCTGCTCGCGATCATCTCCGCGGCCGGGCTGATGATGTTCGCCTGGCCGCTGCTGCTCCACGGCTACGAGCGGGTGCAGCCGCCGTTCATCTTCCTCGCGCTGCTGCCGCTGATGCTGGTGGTGCTGCTGAGCGAGCTCGCTACGGGCGGCATCGACACCCGGATGATCGCGCTCCTCGGCGTGCTCAGTGCGATCGAGGCCGTCCTGCGCGCGGTCTCCGCCGGCACCGGCGGGGTGGAGCTGGTCTTCTTCATGCTCATCCTCGGCGGCCGGGTCTTCGGGCCGGCCTTCGGGTTCGTGCTCGGCTGCACGAGTCTGTTCGTCGCAGCACTCGTCACCGCCGGAGTCGGGCCGTGGCTGCCCTACCAGATGCTCGGCGCCGCCTGGGTGGCGATGGGAGCCGGGCTCCTGCCGCGTGCGAGCGGCCGCCGGGAGATCGTGCTGCTGGCGGCGTACGGGATCCTCGCCTCGTACGTCTACGGGCTCCTCCTCAACCTGCAGGGCTGGCCGCTGCTCACCGGAGTCACCGTGCCCGGCGCGAGCGGCAACCTCTCCTACGACCCCGGCGCCGCGTTCGGCGAGAATCTGGCGACGTTCCTGCGTTACACCCTGGTCACCTCGACCAGCAGCTGGGACACCATGCGCGCGATCACCACCGCCGTCGCCGTCGCCCTGCTCGGCCCGGCCGTCCTCGCCACCCTCCGCCGAGCCGCTCGCCGAGCCATGATCGCCCCCGCCGAGGCGTCACCCCGGTCGGCCGAGTAGTCGCTTCCGTCGGCCGAGATCTCGCCGCAGCCGCACGTGTAACACGTCGTTCGTCGGACTATCCGGTCGTTCCGATAGGGCGAGTAGTCCTACGAACGACGTGTTACAGCTCGCCGCGGCCGCCCCACGTGACCTTTCGGCCGACCGCAGTGACGTCTCGGCGCTGGTCAGGCTCGCTGATGCTCGGCGACGCGAGCGAGGAAACCGAGCAGCAGCTGGTGGACGCGGTCGGGCTGCTCCATCTGCACGAAGTGGGTGCCGTCGAGCTCGACGAAGGTGCCGTTCTTGAGGTCGGCGGCGACCCGGGACATGTGGCGCGCCCCGGCGATGAGGTCCCGGGTGCCTGCGACCAGCACGACCGGCACCTTGATCCGGCGCGGCGAGACCGCACGACGCTGGGAGGTGCGCAGGGCGAGGTGGAAGTACCACTCGACCGGCGTGGTCAGGAACTCGGCCAGCGCGGCCGCGGCGAGCTCGGGGTCAGGGACCTTGCCGATCAGGCCGGCCCTGGAGAACATCTCGATCGCCCGGGGGCCGAGCTCCAGGCGGGTCGCCACGGGAGTGATCAAAGAGCCCGTGCGGCGCAGCACCTTCGCGGCGGTGCGGGTCACGAGCGCGGCGGCCGGCGCGGGCAGCGGCAGCGGCCCCAGCATCGACTTGAAGGTGTCGCCGGGCACCCCGGCGACACCGAAGATGCCGGAGACCCGCTCGGGGTGGTCCGCGGCCAGCTCGAACGCGGTGTTGACGCCGATCGACCAGCCCATCACCACCGGTCGCGAGAGCGCGAAGGCGTCCATCACCGACAGCGCGTCCTCGGCGAAGTGCCTCGAGGTCGTCTGCTCCAGGTCCTTGGGACGCGCCGAGCCGGAGGTGCCGCGGTGCTGCCAGGACACGACGCGTACGCCGCACGAGGTGTGCAGCAGCGCCGGCCAGTTCCAGGGGCTGGTGCCGAGACCGTTGCACAGCAGCACGGTCGGCCCGTCGATCACGCCCTCGGGGTCGTTGGTCCAGGCGCGGATCAGGGTGCCGTCGTCGGAGAGCACGTCACGGAACGCGACCGTCGACTCGGCCATCGCCCGTGGAACACTCATGCAGACATTCTCTCCGATGCGAGCATCTTGAGGTAGTGCTCGACGTCCTCACGCTCGGCGCGCCGGAGCAGGAGCGCCTCCTCGGCGGCCTTGGCGTTGTGGCGGGCGACGAGGTGGGAGGCGACCGGCCAGGCGAGCAGCAGCTGGATCGGTCGCAGGAACGGGCCCACCATTCGCCCCGCGGTGCGAGCGGCGAAGAGGGCGGCCACCTGGGCGATGGCAGTGGTGTGTGCGGGGGCGATGACGGTCGACAACGGAGCAGCTCCAGTGACAGGCGGGGGACCGGGTGGAGGGCGCGGGGGAGTTGTCACCAAACTGTAGTGACCCGAACATTCGGAATCAGTGACGATCCGATGTCGCTTGTGTGAAGTGCCCCACTACGCCGTGCGACAAGGCGCGTACGTCACGCCGGAGTCGACTCCGCCGGCACGTGATGGTCGGGCTTGCCGGTGCGCGTAGCACCTGCTGAGGCGACGACGACACAGGCGATGGCCAGCCACTGCAGGACCGAGAGCCCCTCGTGGAGGACCAGGATCGCGGCCAGCGCCCCGGCGGCCGGCTCCAGCGACATCAGGATCGCGTAGAGCCCGGGCTTGATCGAACGCAGGGCAACAAGATCGAGCGAGTAGGGGATCACCGACGACATCAGCCCCACCATCAGCCCCACCAGCCACACGTGTGGAGACCCCAGCCCGTCGGCGTACGCCATCGCCGCAGGGGTCAGCGCCACCGCCGCGACGGTGGAGGCCAGGGCGAGCCCGTCGAGCCCCTCCCAGCGGGCGCCGGTCGCCTTCGACAGCACGATGTACGCCGCCCAGCAGGCCCCCGCGAGCAACGCGAACAGCACCCCGACGACCGAGATCCGGCCGGGTTCGAGCCCGAGCAGGATCACCCCGGCCGCTGCCAGGGCGACCCAGACCAGGTCGCGGGCACGCCGCGAGGTGACCAACGCGATCGTGAGCGGACCGATGAACTCGATCGTCACCGCGATCCCGATCGGGAGCCGCGCGAAGGACTGGTAGATGGCCCAGTTCATCAGCCCGAGCGAGGCCCCGAACGCGACCACGACCAGCCAGTCGCGTCGCGACAGGCCGCGGATCCGGGGCCGGGTGATCGCCAGCAGGATCAGGGCCGAGAGCGAGAGCCGCAGCCACACCATGGCCGTCGGCGTGACCTCGTCGAAGAGCGACTTCGCGAACGTCGCGCCGACCTGCACCGACGCGATCCCGATCAGGACCAGAACGACCGGGTGGGCAAGCCTCGCCCGGGGAGAGGAAGCGTGCACCACCCGGTCAGTCTAGGACCATGTAAAGACCGGCTACTGAGCCGAGTCCGTCTGCGAGATGTTGGACAGGTTGGCGGCCTTGTTGGCCTCCTCCGCGAGCCGCTCGGAGCCGCGCGGAGGGTCGTGCGGCACCGTCGGGTGCTCGATGTGGTCCTGCTCGTAGATCTCCGGCGGGATCGGCGTCGGCACGGTGGCGACGATCCGCGACCCGTCGGGCCGTACGCCGCCGTGCGGCTCCTCGTCGAGATGGGTGCCGATCCGCGGCCCCTGGTCGGCGAGCGGCACGATGACCGGTGAGCCCTTCGCGACCACGAACTCCTCCCCGCGGACGCTGATCGGGATGTCGAACTCCTCGCCCGGGGTGTCGACGACCGTGAACACGATCTGGTCACGAGTGACCGCGACCTGCATCCGGGTCGAGTGCCACTGGACTCGGAAGATCAGCGAGCCCCACGTGTCCGGCAGACGCGGGTCGAAGGAGAGCTTGCCGTCGTAGTCCCGCATCCCGCCGAAGCCGAAGGCGAGCCCGCCCCACACCCCGCCGGTGGAGGCGATGTGCATCCCGTCGACGGTGTTGCCGTGCATGTTGTGCAGGTCGACGTAGAGCGCGTCGTAGAAGTAGCGCAGCGCGTCGTTGTGGTAGCCCACCTCGGCCGCCATGATCGACTGCACGACCGCCGACAGCGTCGAGTCGCCGGTGGTGATCGGGTCGTAGTACTCGAAGTCGGCCCGCTTCTCCGCAGCGGTGAACCGGTTGCCCTGCTGGAAGAGGGCGAGCACCACGTCCGTCTGCTTGAGCACCTGGAACCGGTAGATCACCAGCGGGTGGTAGTGCAGCAGCAGGGGACGTACCTCGTCGGGGGTGTTGGGCAGGTCCCACACCTCGCGGTCGAGGAAGTTGTCGTCCTGCGGGTGGATCCCCAGGCCCTCGTCGTAGGGGATGTGCATCGCCGCAGCGCAGCGACCCCACTCCACGACCTCGTCCGGGGAGAGATCGAGCCGGCCGATCACCTGCGCGTACTCGCGCGGGTACTCCGTCCGGAGCATCTCGATCGTCTCGACGGCCTTCTCCAGGTCGTAGCGGGCCATCACGTTGGTGAACAGGTTGTTGTTGACCACCGTGGTGTACTCGTCCGGCCCGGTCACACCGTGGATGTGGAACGACGGCTCGCCGTTGTGGCGCCAGAAGCCCAGGTCGGCCCACATCCGCGCGGTCTCGACCAGGATGTCGACGCCCTCACGGATCAGGTAGCCGGTGTCGCCGGTCGCGTAGACGTACTTCATCAGCGCGAAGGCGATGTCGGCGTCGATGTGCACCTGGGCGGTGCCGGCCGCGTAGTAGGCCGAGGCCTCCTGGCCGTTGATGGTGCGCCAGGCGAACAGGGCGCCCTTCGCCGCCATCTCCAGCGCCCGTTGCCGGGCCGCGGGAAGCATCACCGAGCGGGCGTGCATCACGTTGCGGGCGACCTCGGGCTGGGTGTAGCAGAGGAACGGGACGACGTAGCACTCCGTGTCCCAGAAGTAGTGCCCCTCATAGCCGGAGCCGGTGACGCCCTTCGCGGGCACGCCGAGCCCGTCGGTGCGGGCGGTCGCCTGGGCCAGCGAGAACAGGTTGAACCGGATCGCCTGCTGGGCCGCCGCGATGTCCTCGTCGTCCTTCGCCGCCGCGGCGGTGATCTCGACGTCGGCGGCCGACCAGAACTCGTCGTACCAGTTGCGCTGGTCGCGCTCGAAGTGGCCGACGCCCAGCCGGATCGCCCGGTCGAGCGTACGTCCGCAGCGGTCCGCGAGCTCGCGCACCGGCACCCCGCGGGAGGTGTGGTATGCCACCGTCTTCTGCATCCGCAGCGTGCTGCCCTCGGTCGCGTCCACCCGGAAGACGGTCTTGGCCAGGTCGTCCTCGGCGCGGACGATGGTCTCGACCGGGTCGGGGGTGTCGATCTGGTGGGCCGCGCTGACCGCGATCGTCATCCCGGAGTTGGCGCACCGGTAGCCGAGGGTCATCTGCTCCTCGTCGGCGACCGACATCTGCGGGATGAGGACGCGGGTGTCGAACGCGGAGGCCTTGCGCGGATCCATGCCCTCGCCGAGCGCCGCCGCCGGCACGTGGTACTCGTCCTTGCCGTCCTGCCGGTTGAGCAGCTGGGACGAGACCACGATCGGCGCCGAGCCGCTCAGCATCGTGATCTCCAGCGTCTGGATCGAGAGGTGGCGCTGCGTCATCGACACCATCCGGGTCGACTTGATCGCGACCCGCTTGCCCGAGGGAGTACGCCACACCAGGTGTCGCCGCAGCATGCCCTCACGGAAGTCGAGCACCCGCTCGTACTCCTCCAGGTCGGAGGTGCCGAAGGTCAGCGGCTCGTCGTCGACGTAGATCTTCATGATCTTGGCGTCGGGGGCGTTGACGATCGTCTGGCCGGTCTTCGCGAAGCCGTAGGCGTTCTCGGCGTGACGGATCGGCCAGGTCTCGTGGAACCCGTTGATGAAGGTGCCGTGCGCGTAGGTCGGGCGCCCCTCCTCGGGGGTGCCGCGCATGCCGAGATAACCGTTGGCGACGCTGAAGATCGTCTCGGTCAGGCCGAGATCGTCGGGGGAGTAGCTGGTCTCCACCAGCCGCCACGGGTCGATGGGGTAACGGGCCCGGTCCAAGGGGTTCGGGCCGACGTTGGTCTTCACTGCTGTGCTCCTCGAGCAGGTGGTTCAGGACTGTGTCCGTCAGGGATGAGTTCAGCAAGGTCCGATACGACGAGGCTGGCGCCGGCGGCCGTGAGGGTGTCGTGGCCCGCACCACGATCCACCCCGACGACGAGCGCGAAATCTCCTGCCTTGCCGGCGCGCACCCCGGAGACCGCGTCCTCGAGGACGACGGCCTCGTCCGGGGTGGCTCCGAGGACCTTACCGGCGTAGACGAAGGTGTCCGGCGCAGGCTTGCCGGGCAGACCCTGCTCATCTGCGACGGCTCCCGACACGACGGTCTCGAAGCGGTCCAACAGCCCCGCCGCCTTCAGCACGGTGGGAGCGTTGACCGACGACGACACCACGCCGAGCCGGACGTCGAGCGTAGCGAGATAGTCCAAGAACCTCACCGAGCCGGGGTAGGCCTCGACACCGTCCCGCTCGAGCACCAGGTTGAAGGCGTTGTTCTTCCGGTTGCCGAGGCCACAGACGGTCTCCAGCTCCGGAGCGTCGTCCGGGGTGCCCTCGGGAAGCCGGATGTCGCGGGAGGCGAGGAAGTCACGCACGCCGTCGTAGCGCGGCTTGCCGTCGACGTACGCGAAGTAGTCCTGGTCGGTGTAGGCCGGCGCCCCCGGAGTCTTCTCCTGCAGGTAGGCGTTGAACATCTCCTCCCACGCGCGCATGTGCACGACGGCGGTCGGTGTGATCACGCCGTCGAGGTCGAAGAGGATCGCGGTGAACGTCTCCCAGGCAACAGGTCTGGTCATGCCTTCAGGCTAGGGGCTGGGCCGCCCATGCCGAAGAATCCGGACGGCCCGGTGTCGCCGCTGCGCGATGTTTTCCCTCGACGTTCTTTCGCTGAAATCTCCTGGCCACGAAGGGCGGCCGGGTGGATGCTGGAAGCATGGGTACGCAGCTGCTTGTCGGGACCCGGAAGGGTCTGTGGATAGGGCGCTCTGACGACGCCCGGCAGGACTGGGACTTCACCGGTCCGCACCATGACATGGAGGAGATCTACTCCGCCATGATCGAGCCCGGGACCGGGCGCATCCTTGCCGGTTGCTCCTCGCTGTGGCTGGGTGCGCTGGTGCGCACCTCCGCCGACGGCGGCGAGACCTGGACCGAGACCTCGATGTCGTTCCCCGAGGACGTCGACGCGAGCCTGGCCCGGGTCTGGCAGCTCCAGCCGGGGCTGCCGGAGGGCACGATCTGGGCCGGCGTCGAGCCCGGCGCGATCTTCCGTTCCCATGACGGCGGCGCGTCCTTCGAGCTCGTCCGCGGCCTGTGGGACCACCCGCACCGCACCGAGTGGAACGAGGGCTTCGGCGGACAGGCCTTCCACACGATCCTGCCGCACCCCACCGACCCGGACTCGGTGACTGCGGCCATCTCCACCGGCGGCGTCTACCAGACCCGCGACGGCGGGGAGACCTGGGAGGCGCGCAACAACGGCATCATCGCCGTCTTCCTACCCGAGGGGCAGCAGTACCCCGAGTTCGGCCAGTGCGTCCACAAGGTCGCCCGCCACGCCTCCCGCCCCGAGCGGCTCTACCTGCAGAACCACGGCGGCGTCTACCGCTCCGACGACGAGGGAGAGTCCTGGAAGTCGATCGCCGACGGGCTGCCCACCGACTTCGGCTTCGCGATGGTCGTCCACCCGCAGGAGCCGGACACGATCTTCACCTTCCCGATCGGCGCCGGCGAGTCCCGCTACCCACCGGAGGCCAAGCCGATCGTGTGGCGCTCCCGCGACGCCGGCGACCACTGGGAGGCGCTCGACAAGGGCCTGCCCGACCACTTCTACGTCGGCGTCATGCGCGACGCGATGTGCGCCGACGACCACGACGTGGCCGGGGTCTACTTCGGCGCCCGCAACGGCTCCGTCTGGGCCTCCGCCGACGCCGGTGAGACCTGGCGCGAGATCCTCCGCGACATCCCCGACGTGATGGTGGTGCGCGCCGCGAAGGTCTGAATCAGTCGGTCACGGGGTCGTGGACGGCAAAGCCGAGGAACTCCGCGACCTTACGCATGTTGCTGTCGTGAGTGGCGACCGTGACGTTCTCGGTCCCGACGCGCAGCGCCGAAGCCAGATGGATCGCGTCCAGCGACCTGATGTGGGGTTCGATCGCTCTGGCCTCGTCGACGATGACGTCGTCGACGGTCAACAGGGTGAGCTCGTCGACGAAGTCATCGACGATCGAGACCGGGAGTTGATCGCGGCGAAGGACTCGGGTCATCTCGAGGTGGAGCAGCCGCGAGGAGATGAAGACGTCGCCGTTGTCGCAGCGCTCGTCATACCAGTCGGCGGCGGCCTGGCTGTGTCCGAGCAGGGCGCGAAGCGCGACGGACGAGTCCAGGTACCACGTCTGCTCAGAGGTCGATGTCACTGTTGACCTCGTCGAGGATGTCATCGAGGTCTCCGGAGAGTGCGACGGCGGCGCGTCCGGAGAGAGGCCTGTGCGGTTGCTTCGGAGGAGTTGCCAGACCGGCGTTGACCAACGCCTCCACCGGGTTGTCGGAGCCTTGGACCTCGGGCACGAGACGTAGCACTGCGCGACCTCTGTTGGTCACCCGGAACGATTCGCCGTCCTCGATGACGGCTCGGGTAACCGCGGAGATCCGCTGGTTCAGCTCGGTCATCGTGATCGTCTTCATGGCCCCAAATCTAGCATGTAGATGCTAGAAAATCGGGGAGTCGCCTCTTCAGCAACGCGTGATGCGTAGCCCGGGTATGGTCACGGCATGTCCGACGCGCTTCGTTTGGCCGCCGAGATCCTCGGGCTGGACCGCGTCGAGCAGGTGGCCGATCTCGGCGGGAGCCGTCGAAGCGTCGTACGCCGCGTCCGGGCCGGCACCGAGACGGTCATCGTCAAGGAGTACCTCGAGCCCGAGGAGATGACCTGGTCGCGGGAGGCCGCGGGGCTGAAGGCGGCGGATGGTGTCCGTGCGCCGCGGCTGATCGGGGTCCGCGAAGACCCGGCGGTGGTCGTGATGTCCGATCTCGGCCCTGGGCCAAATGTCGCAGATGCGCTGCTCGGCACCGACGCCGTCCTCGGCCGCGACCGGATCCTGGCGTGGGCGCAGGCCGTCGGAGAGCTGCAGGCGCACACTGCCGACCGCTTGGACGTCTTCCGAGAAGGGCTCGCGGGCGGCATACCGACCGACCTCACCGTCAGCCAGATCGAGGACCTCGGATCCGCTCTGGCGACGCTCTGCACGACGAACGGGCTGCCGTGGGAGGACGCCGTCCCTGAGGCGATCCAGCACCTGCTCGGGCCGCTGCGTGCGGGGGCTGATCTTGCGCTGACACCCAGCGACACCTGCCCCGACAACAACCTGCTCGCCCCGGACGGACTGCTGCTGCTCGACTTCGAGCATGCCGAGATCCGGCACCGCGCCTGGGAGGCCGCCTATCTCCGGGTGCCGTGGCCGTCGTGCTGGTGCGCGTGGCAGGTGCCAGACGGCATCGCCGGCCTCGCCCTTCAGGCGTATCTCGAGGCGTCGTACGGCACCGAGGGGCCGCCCTCGACCTTCGAGGCCGATCTGGATGCGGCCACCTTGCTGTGGTCCCTTCTCTCGGTGAGCTGGTTCCTTCCGGCATCCCTCGACACGGACGCCGCTCACAACGCCGACGACGATCGGATGCCTGGACGGCGGACGCTGACCCTCGCCCGTCTCGGACTCGCTGCGGGGTTGCCCGGGCCACAGCCGCTGGTGAGCTGGGCGGAGTCGCTGCGAACGGAGCTCCTCGACCGGTGGGGTGATCACCCGCTCCGCCTGGCGCCGGCGTTCCGCTGACGCACGATCCGTCCATCGCGTGGCGTTGTGTTAGAGGACGTACGCCAACGGGTCTAGCCTTCTGGCATGCCCACTCTTCGCTCCGCAACCTCGACCTCGGGCCGCAACATGGCGGGTGCCCGCGCGCTCTGGCGCGCGACCGGCATGACTGATGACGACTTCGGCAAGCCGATCATCGCGATCGCCAACTCGTTCACCGAGTTCGTGCCCGGCCATGTCCACCTCCGCGACCTCGGCAAGATCGTCGCCGAGAAGATCCAGGAGGCCGGCGGAGTAGCCAAGGAGTTCAACACGATCGCCGTCGACGACGGGATCGCGATGGGTCACGCCGGGATGCTCTACTCGCTGCCGAGCCGTGAGCTGATCGCGGACGCGGTGGAATACATGGTCGAGGCGCACCGCGCCGACGCGATCGTGTGCATCTCCAACTGCGACAAGATCACGCCGGGCATGCTGCTGGCGAGCCTGCGCCTCAACATCCCGGTCGTCTTCGTCTCCGGCGGTCCGATGGAGGCCGGCAAGACGGTCGCCGTCGAGGGGCTCGTCCACGACAAGCTCGACCTGGTCGACGCGATGGTGCTCTCGGTCAACGAGGCGGTCAGCGACGAGCTGCTCGACACTGTCGAGCGCTCGGCGTGTCCGACCTGCGGCTCGTGCTCCGGCATGTTCACCGCCAACTCGATGAACTGCCTCACCGAGGCCATCGGCCTGAGCCTGCCCGGCAACGGGTCGACCCTGGCGACCCACGCCAAGCGCCGCGCGCTGTTCGAGCAGGCCGGACGCACGATCGTCGAGCTGTGCCGCCGCTACTACGAGGAGGGCGACGAGTCCGTCCTGCCGCGCAACATCGCCAACCGCAGCGCGTTCGAGAACGCGGTCGCGCTCGACGTCGCCATGGGCGGCTCGACCAACACCGTGCTGCACCTGCTCGCCGCGGCCCGCGAGGCCGAGCTCGACTTCAACGTGCACGACATCGACGCGATCTCGCGGCGTGTCCCGTGCCTGAGCAAGGTCGCTCCCAACAGCCCGAAGTACCACATGGAGGACGTCCACCGTGCCGGTGGCATCCCCGCCCTGCTCGGTGAGCTCCGTCGGGGCGGCGCGCTCAACGAGGACGTCCACACCATCCACTCCGCCACCGTCGAGGAGTGGCTGGACAACTGGGACATCCGCGCCGAGAACCCCAGCCAGGAGGCGCTCGACCTGTTCCTCGCGGCGCCGGGCGGGGTGCGTACGACCGAGGCGTTCTCCACCGAGAACCTCTGGGCCAGCCTCGACACCGACGCCGCCGAGGGCTGCATCCGCGACTTCGAGCACGCCTACTCCGCCGACGGCGGCCTGGCGATCCTGTCGGGCAACATCGCCCCCGACGGCTGCGTCGTGAAGACGGCCGGCGTGCCCGAGGAGTGCCTCACCTTCACCGGCACCGCGATCGTCTTCGAGTCCCAGGACGCCGCGGTCGAGGGCATCCTCTCCAAGAAGGTCGAGGCCGGTCACGTCGTGGTGATCCGCTACGAAGGTCCGAAGGGCGGGCCGGGCATGCAGGAGATGCTCTACCCGACCTCGTTCCTCAAGGGTCGCGGCCTGGGCCAGAAGTGTGCGCTGATCACCGACGGCCGGTTCTCCGGCGGCACCAGCGGTCTCTCCATCGGCCACGTCTCCCCGGAGGCGGCCGGTGGCGGCCTGATCGCGCTCATCGAGGACGGCGACCAGATCTCCATCGACATCCCGAATCGCTCGATCTCCCTCGACGTCGACGACCTCGTCCTCGACGAGCGTCGCGCGGCGCAGGAGAAGCGCGAGAAGCCCTACACCCCGCTCGACCGTGACCGGAAGGTCTCCGCGGCTCTGCGGGCGTACGCCTCGATGGCCACCTCGGCCTCCGACGGCGCCTACCGCAACGTGCCCGAGTAACGGGCGATGGGAAAGGTTCACGCACGCGTCGAAGGGCGCCTGCGGGAGTTCGTCGATCGTCAGGTCGTCTTCTTCGTGGCCACCGCGCCGCTCTCCGGTGGCGGTCACGTCAACCTCTCGCCCCGCGGCATCCCGGGCACCTTCGGGATGATCGACGAGCTCACCTTCGCGTGGGTCGACGGCACCGGGAGCGGCAGCGAGACGATCGCGCACCTGCGTGAGAACGGCCGGATCACGGTGATGTTCTGCGCCTTCGACGGGGCGCCGAACATCGTCCGCTTCCACGGCCGCGGCCGGGTCGTGACCCGCTACGACGAGGAGTACGCCGACCTGGCCGGCCGCTTCACCGACCTTCCCGGCGCCCGTGCGGTCGTGGTCGTGGACATCGAACGGGTCTCCGACTCCTGCGGCTTCGCGGTCCCGCTGATGTCGTACGTCGGCGAGCGCGACCTGCTCCCGGCCTACTTCGAGCGCAAGGGCGTGGAGGGCTCGGCGGACTACCGGCGCACCAAGAACCTGACCAGCCTCGACGGCCTGCCGGCCTTCGACTTCGACCCGGCTCCCGAGTAGCCGGCTCCGCATTCTGTCGAAACGGACCGTGGCCGTTCGTGGCATGGGTGAGGGGCCGACACGGCGGCCCACCGGGTGCGGGAGTGGTCATGTCGGATCGTTGGAAGCGGAACCTGCTGGTCTTCCTCGGCGGCCAGACGGTGTCGTCGCTGGGCTCGATGATCGTCGCGTACGCGGTGATGTGGCACCTCACCGTCGAGACCGGGTCGGCCGCCGTGCTGACCCTGAGCGTCGCGGCCGGGATGCTGCCGCAGGCCGTGGTGTCCGTCTTCGGCGGGGTCTGGGCAGACCGGCACTCCCGCAAGCTGCTGATCATCGGAGCCGACTCGACGATCGCGGTGGCCACCCTGGTCCTCGCGCTGCTCATGCTGAGCGGGGTCGGCGACCTGTGGATGATCTTCGTGGCGATGGCGGTCCGCTCGGCACTGGCCGGGGTGCAGGGTCCGGCGGTCAACGCGATGCTCCCGCAGATCGTCCCGGCCGAGCACCTGATGCGGGTCAACGGCGTCCAGCAGACGATCCAATCGGGGATGATGCTGTTCGCGCCGGCGGTCGCGGCCGCGGTCTACGCGAGCACCGGCATCGTCACGGTGTTCTTCATCGACGTGGTGACGGCCGTGATCGGCGTACTCCTGCTCCTGCTGGTGCCGGTGGCCAGGACGGTCCGCTCGACGGGCTCATCAGTGCCTGTCAGCTACTTCGGTGACCTCGTCGCCGGGATCCGGTACGTCCGGGGGAACGCCTCGGTCCGCTGGGTGATGGGGCTCGTCGCCGTCGTCATGTTCATGGCCGGTGCGCCGGCTCACCTCACGCCGCTGATGATCACGCGGAGCTTCGGCGACGAGGTCTGGATGCTGAGCGTCAACGAGCTGTTCTGGAGTGTCGGCATGGTCGTCGGTGGCGCGGCGATGGCCGTCTTCGGGTCGAAGGTGAAGCGCCGTGTGCGGCTGATGGTGGCGGCCTCGGTCGGCGTCGGACTGCTCGTGGTCGGGCTGGGCGTCTCGACGGACTTCTGGGTGTTCTCGGTCGCCGGTCTGGTGATCTGCATCCTCTTCCAGATGCTGCTGGTGCCCGCTGCGACCGTCCTGCAGGAGCAGGTTGAGGACTCGATGCGCGGCCGGGTGTTCGGGTTCTACGGGATCGTGATGTCGGTGGCGATGCCGGTCTCGATGATCGTCTTCGGACCGCTGGCCGACCGGTTCGCGGTGGAGTCGGTGATGGTCCTGGCCGGGGTGCTGCTCCTGGGTTGCCTGGTGGGGATGCTCGCCCTCGGCAGCGCTCGACGCTCGCTCGCCACGGTGGACGCGGTGGATACGGCAGTCTCCTGAGCAGCGGTCACGGCGGTCGGACACAATGACCGCCGTGACCGATTTTTCCTATCCGGTGGGTGGCGTCGTCGAAGGCTGGGAGACCCGGCCATGGCCGGAGCCGGTGGTCCTCGAGGGACGCTACGTCCGGGTCGCGCCGCTCTCGTCGGCGCAGTACTCGGATCTGTACGCCGCGGTCTGCGGCCCCGATGACGCCGACCTGTGGACCTACCGGCCGATCGCGATGCCGACCACGCTGCAGGACCTGTGGATGCACCTGGCGGGCCTGGTCGACGCGGACGACGTGGTGCCGTTCGCGTTCGTCCCGAAGGAGGGCGAGCGGGAGGGCCGCGCGAGCGGTGTCGCCGGCTACCACGCGATCAACCCGAGGAACGGGAGCATCGAGGTCGGCGGAGTGCTCTTCGGGTCCGCGCTGGCCCGCACCAGGGCAGCGACCGAGGCGATCCACCTGCTCATGGGGCACGCCTTCGACACGCTGGGCTACCGGCGGTTCGAGTGGAAGCTCGACTCGCTCAACGAGCCGTCACGACGGGCCGCGGAACGGCTCGGGTTCAGCTATGAGGGCCGGTTCCGCAACCACATGGTCGTCAAGGGCCGCAACCGCGACACCGACTGGTTCTCGGTGACCGCGGAGGAGTGGCCGGGCGTGAGGGACGCGCACGAGCGCTGGCTCGACCCCGCGAACTTCGACGAGCAGGGCCGCCAGCTCAGCCGGCTGCGGCCCGAGTAGGGGCTGCGTACGCACGATTGCGTACGCAGCACCCGCTCCTGAGCCGATGTTCCGGCGGCTCGGGCGCAGCACTCTGGAGGGCATAGGCAAGCCCGACAGACAGGACACGAACGATGAGCATCAACGAGACGGTGGCCACGCTGGTGGCCGATGACCACTGGGGTCCGTGGCGCGAGAACGGACCCTGGCAGGACGGGGGAGGGCCGCCGGCGTTCTGGCCGATCTTCCCGATCCTGTGGTTCCTGGTGATCGCAGCGATCATCACCGCGGTCGTCCTCTACAACCGCAAGCGGGTGGCCGAGGGGCCACGACGTGCGGGCGAGGCACGGTTGGCGGAGAGGTACGCCGCGGGCGAGATCGACGAGAACGAGTACCGCGCTCGCCGAGACGTCCTGCGCGAGAAGCCGAGCCGCGCCAAGGAGGCCTGACACCCTCGCTGGTCCGTGGCAGGGTGGCTGCCATGGACCAGCGCATCAGCTTCATCACCCTGGCCGTCGCCGACGTGGCGGCGAGCCGGTCGTTCTACGTCGACGGTCTCGGCTGGACCCCGGAGATGGAGGCCGAGGGGGTGCTCATGATCCGCGTCGGCGAGCACGTCATCCTCTCGCTGTGGGACCGGGCCGAGTTCGAGGAGGAGGTCGGCCGGATCGCCGTCGCCGACGGCGTCGCGCCGTTCACCCTCGCCCACAACGTCGCCACCCGCGAGGAGGTCGACGAGGTGCTGGAGCTCGCCCGCTCGCTCGGGCGGGAGGCCTCGCCCGCCGAGGAGCGGGTCTGGGGTGGCTACACCGGCTACTTCGCCGATCCCGACGGCGTCCGCTGGGAGATCGCCTACAACCCCGGTCCGGTGGGCCAGACCGTGCTGCCCTGAGCCGTCAGCCCGCGAACCCGGGCAGGTGCTCCTCGAGGATCTCCCGGAACGGAGCCTCGGCGTTGAGCTGGGCCAGCACCCCGAGTCCGCCGAGCCAGACCCGGTGGATGAGCAGGTAGGACGGCGGCAGATTGAGCTTCAGCCCGACCGTGTAGGCAGGGTCCTTCGGATCGTTGATCCGCTTGAACTCCTCCCGCATCCACTCGCGGGTGAACCGGAAGCGCTCCTCCAGCGCCGGCGTCACGAACGGCGCCAGGTAGTCCAGCACGTGCTGCGGCTCGACCTTGATGCCCTCGCGGATGAAGCCTTCGTGGCGCAGGCCCGCGACCAGCGCCTCGGCGTCACCGGTCGAGGCGATCCGGATCAGCCGGCCCATCGCTTCCGGGAAACCCCGCTCTGGAAGTCGCGCAGCGAGGCCGAAGTCGAGCACCGCCAGCCGGCCGCCGGAGAGGACCCGGAAGTTGCCCGGATGGGGGTCGGCGTGGAGCATCCCGGTCAGCTCGGGAGCGGAGAACCAGAACCGGGCGAGCAGCTCGCCGTAGTGGTCGCGCTCCTCGGGGGTGCCCTCGGCGACCACCTTCGCGATCGAGCCCTCCGACTCGACCCACTCGGTGACGAGCACCGACGGTCCCACCGCGACGACATCGGGGACGTCGATCAGCGGATGGTCCGCGTACGCCTCGGCGAAGACGTGCTGGGCCTCGGCCTCTTTCGGGTAGTCGAGCTCCTCGACGACCCGCTCCTGGAGCTCGGCGACCAGCGCCTTGACGTCCATCCCGGGCACGACCGCGTTGCCGATCGCGGCGACCCGGCCGATCTGGCGCAGGTCGGCACGCAGCGCCTCGTCGGCGCCCGGGTACTGCACCTTCACCGCGACCTCACGGCCGTCGGCCCACCGGCCCCGGTGGACCTGCCCGATCGAGGCCGAGGCGGCCGGCTCCTCGGACAGCTCCACCAGCCGCTCGGACCAGTCCGCGCCGAGGTCGCGGGCCAGCAGGCCACGTACGATCCCGGTCGGCATCGGGGGAGCGGAGTCCTGGAGCCGGGTGAGCTGGGCACGGTAGTGGGCCGCCTGCGACTCCGGCAGCGCAGCCTCCATCACCGAGAGCATCTGCCCGAACTTCATCGCGCCGCCCTTGAGCTCGCCCAGGGTGCGGAACAGCTGGTCGGCCGTACGCTGGTGGACGTCGGCCAGCACCGCCTCGGCGGGGCGGCCCCCGATCCGCTTCCCGAGCCCGAGCGCTTTGCGCCCGGCGTACCCCATCGGCAGCGCGGCCAGCTTGGCCGTCCGTGTCGCCGCTCGTCGCGGTAGACCCTTCGACGACCCGTCCGCTTCGCTCATGCCGCAATTGTGCCGGTCGGCCGCAACTTGCACACCGCGAAGTAGCCTTCCCGCATGAGTGAGCGCCAGCGAACGACGACCTCCGAGCCGACCATCACCACTCCGCTCGACCCCGACGCGCAGGACCCGTTCGGCTGGCTGGAGGAGGTCGAGGGCGTCGAGGCGCTGGCGTGGGTGCGAGCGCGCAACGAGGAGGCCCATGCGAGCGTCGGTGCCGATCCGGTGTTCGCCAAGATCGAGGCGCAGATCCTCGAGGTGCTCGACTCCGACGACCGGGTGCCCGAGGTGTCCCGCCTCGGCGAGCACCTCTACAACTTCTGGCGCGACGCCGACCACGAGCGCGGCATCTGGCGGCGCACGACGCCCGAGTCCTACCGCACCGACGACCCCGAGTGGGAGATCCTGCTCGACCTCGACGCGCTCGCAGCCGAGGAGGACGAGAGCTGGGTGTGGCACGGCGCCTCGGTGCTCCGGCCCGAGCCCGGCGAGCCGTGGCGCAAGGTGCTCATCGACCTCTCCCCGGGCGGTTCGGACGCCGATGTCACCCGGGAGTTCGACCTGGTCGAGAAGGCGTTCGTGAGCCCGGCCGACGGTGGCTTCACGCGGGCCGTCGAGCAGGGCGGCGCCAAGGGCGCGCTCTCGTGGTGCGGCCCCGACGCGGTCTACGTCTACACCGACTTCGGCCCCGGCTCGCTGACCCCGAGCGGCTACCCGCGGATCGTGAAGCTGTGGCGTCGCGGCACCCCGTTCGAGGACGCCGCGGTGGTCTACGAAGGCACCGACGAGGACATGTACATCTCCGCGCGCCGCATCCACACCCCCGGCTTCGAGCGCGACCTGGTCAGCCGCTCGATCGCGTTCTACAAGTCCGAGACGTACGTCGCCACCGACCCCGGCACCCCCGAGCAGACCCTCACCAAGCTCGACATCCCCGACTCGGCCGAGGCCGGGTTCCACCGCGAGTGGCTGCTCATCGAGCTGCGCGACGAGTGGAGCCTCGGCGAGCGGACCTACGCCGCCGGCTCGCTGCTCGCGACCGACGCGGACAGGTTCCTGGCCGGCGAGCGGGACCTCACGGTGCTCTTCGAGCCCACGCCGAAGACCTCGCTCGCCGGGGCGACCTGGACTCGCAACCACCTCGTCCTCAACGTGTTCGAGGACGTGAAGAACCGGCTGTACACATTGACGCCTCCGGCGTCGGGACGTGCGGGGGCATCAGAAGCAGGTGGGAGCGACGGGTGGACGCGATCGGAGTTCCCGGAGACCGATCCGGTGGCCGCGGTCGGCACCCGCGCCGTCGACGCGGTCGAGTCCGACGAGGTCTGGGTCGTCACCAGCGGCTACCTGACCCCGGCGACGTACGGCCTGACCACCATCGGTGACGAGACCGTCGAGCCGATCAAGTCGGCACCGGCGTGGTTCGACACCGACGGGCTCCGCGCCGAGCAGCGCTTCGCGACCTCGGCCGACGGCACCCGGATCCCCTACTTCATCGTCGGCTCCGATGCCGCCCTCGCCGGCAGCGCCGGCCCGGCCCCTACGCTGCTCTACGGTTACGGCGGCTTCGAGATCCCGATGACCCCGGGCTACTCGGCCGGTGTGGGTCGGGTCTGGCTCAGCGAAGGTGGTGTCTACGTCGTGGCCAACATCCGCGGGGGAGGGGAGTACGGCCCGGCCTGGCACCAGGCGGCGCTCAAGGAGAACCGGCACAAGGCCTACGAGGACTTCGCCGCCGTCGCCCGCCACCTCGCCGAGACCGGTGTGACCGACGCGAGCCGTCTCGGGATCCAGGGCGGGTCCAACGGCGGGCTGCTGACCGGCAACATGCTCACGCTCTATCCGGAGCTGTTCGGCGCCGTCGTGATCCAGGTGCCGCTGCTGGACATGAAGCGCTACTCCCACCTGCTCGCCGGGGCGTCGTGGATGGCCGAGTACGGCGACCCGGACGTGCCCGAGGAGTGGGACTTCATCAAGACGTTCTCGCCCTACCACCTGCTCGACGGGTCGAGGACCTACCCGCCGGTCCTGCTCACCACGTCCACCAAGGACGACCGCGTCCACCCTGGCCACGCCCGCAAGATGGCCGCGTTGCTGGCCGCGACCGGCAAGGACGTCACCTACTACGAGAACATCGAGGGTGGCCACGGGGGTGCGGCCAACAACGCGCAGTCGGCCCACCTGTCGGCCTTCGCCTGGACGTTCCTGCGCGAGCGGCTCGGCCTGGGCTGAGCGGTCAGGTCACGACGCCGGCCCGGTGACCTCGAGGACCACGACGGGCGTCTGGTGCGAGCGCCGGGCGGCGAAGTCGTCGAGGTCGCCCCAGCCGTCGTCGGCCTCAGCGAGCATCGCCCACAGCCGCTCGCGCTCGGGCCCGGTGGCCTCGCGGGCGCGCACCTGCCGCGGGCCGTCGACGGTCTCGGCGAGGGCATCGGGCCGGGCCTTCAGGTTGAGCCACCACGCGGGAGCCGGGTCTGCCCAGCCGTTCATCGCCAGAGTCACGTACGTCGACCCGTCGGGGATATAGGACAGGATGACCGAGCGCTCCTGCCCGGTGCGGCGCCCGACCGTGGTCAGCCGGAGCATGCCGGCCCGGTCCGGGCGCGGGCGGCGCAGGAAGCGCGTTCCGCCCGCGGCGTACAGCCGGCGGTGGAGCCACCACGCGGCGCGGATGAACCAGCGTGGCGGCAGCCACCCGGAACGGTGCTTCTCGTCGGTCGACATCGTTGCCTCCACAGGGCAGCCAGACCCGAGATCCTCGTGTCCGTCCAGGCTAGCGATCCGCGCGGCCCGCCGCCTCGGTGAGATCCCTGAGATCCGCGACCGACCGAACGACTGACAGATACTGGGACGGTGATCTCAGATCATGGGACGCGCGATAGGGTGAGGTGACACGGCGCGACACATGGGGTTAACGTGTGGGCATGCTGCACAGCATTCTCGTACTTATCAGGCGCGTCGCCTAGGAGCCACTGGCCCCAGACGACGCGTCTCCCTCCGTTGCCCGCCGGGCCGGAGGGTTTTTTGTTGCACAAGCAACCCACGAGATCCCATGAGTAGAAGCTCCGAGGAGTAGGACGGCGGACATGAGCGAGCAGATGACAGGCGCACAGAGCCTGATCAAGTCGCTGGAAGCAGCGGGGGCCGAGAACATCTTCGGCATTCCGGGAGGCGCGATCCTTCCGGCGTACGACCCGCTGATGGACTCGAAGATCCGCCACATCCTCGTACGCCACGAGCAGGGCGCGGGGCACGCCGCCCAGGGCTACGCCGCGGCGACCGGCAAGGTCGGGGTCTGCATGGCGACCTCGGGCCCGGGCGCGACCAACCTGGTCACGCCGCTCGCCGACGCCAACATGGACTCCGTGCCGATGGTGGCCATCACCGGCCAGGTCGGCGCGGCGATGATCGGCACCGACGCCTTCCAGGAGGCGGACATCCGCGGCATCACGATGCCGGTCACCAAGCACAGCTTCCTGATCACCGACCCGGCGGAGATCCCGCTCCGGGTCGCTGAGGCCTTCCACATCGCCTCCACCGGCCGCCCCGGCCCCGTCCTCGTCGACATCGCCAAGGACGCCCTCCAGGCGAAGACCACCTTCTCC